>CAZXTD010000149.1:0-10343 GCA_964643575.1 uncultured Glaciecola sp.
GTTTGTTTATTTATTCAATATCTATATATCCACCGATATGTATGATTTCTTTAGCCTAAAAAGGCTGTTTTATTGGGTTTTAGCCTTAAGCATCTAAAATACTTGCAGTTTAATCATTTGAGACGCCACATGGTTTGCCGACACAGGCTTGTATTTAGCCAGTGGCCCGCGCATAAGTGGCGACAGCACCCCAAGGACCTTAATACCCAAGTTTTCTGCAAATCTCGTCTCTTTTCTGTTACCCATCAATAGGGACGGTCTAACAGCAGCGGCGTTGTCAAGTTGGGGCATCGTCAGTATTGCGTTTTCAACCTCGCCTTTCACTTTTAAGTAAAAGTTACTGCTTTTGGCGTTGGCACCTAAAGAAGAAATCCAAACAAAACTTTTTGCGCGTTGGGCGCGAGCCAACTGGGCTGCAACATGCACAAACTCAAAATCGACACGTCTAAATGCCTTTTTACTGCCCGCTTGTTTCATGGTTGTGCCTAAGCAGCAATAAACGTGATCCACAGTAAAATAGCCCTGATAATCTTGAAACTGTTCATAATCAATCACCAGAGGCTCTATTTTCTGAAGAGGATCATGAAAATCTGCATTTACTAATGGTGTTCGAACCAAACAACATATTTTAGTGTAACGCTCGTCTTGGCAAAGCTGGTTGACCAAAGCCCGCCCCACTAAACCACTGGCGCCCAAGACTATTGCTGTATATTTGATATGTTTTATCCTTTTTCCGGTCTGTTGGTAACTCTGATGGTAGACAATACAACGAACATACCATAAGCCCATTTCAAGACCTATAAGCAAGTTCGAATTTGCCCATGTGAACTTTAATACTATGTTTACGCTTTTGTCTGCATTTTCTCTCACTGTATATTTAACATCATTCTGCTACCCACTGTTTTGTTGGTGTTGTACTAGATATCAACCATGCTTGTAGGCAGTTCATAGCGCTTAATTTTTAGCTAACCGTTAAAGTTATGCCAAAAATTCCAAATAAAAACTAAAAAATAAGGCGTTTTAGCCGAAAATATATAAACAACATTTTGATTTCAATGAGACTCAGGAGTGCTTATGAGTTGATGAGGTCAGCCAAAAACAAATACACAAGTTGCCATTGATGGAAGATATAAAAATCCTACTAAAAAAGATGAACATACTCGTCGTAGACGATATGGACGCGATTAGGGGCATGATAAAAGCAACCTTGCGAGATTTAGGTGCAGAAAATATTGACCTTGCGATTAACGGACAAGACGGTTGGTCACGTTTAAAAACCAAAACTTATCACATGGTAATCAGCGATTGGGACATGCCTAAGATGACCGGTATTGAGTTACTGCAAACCGTCAAAGCCTCCGAAGAGCATAAACATATACCATTCTTATTATTAACAGCGTCAACAGAGAAAGCTCGAGTGATGGATGCAGTTAAAGCCGGCGTTGATGACTATTTAAGTAAACCATTTCAACCTAAGCAACTGCATTTTAGAGTGATAAAACTACTGCCAAAGGTCAATTTGGTCAAAGATAGTAAAGGCGCTTGATAGTGCTAACCAAGCTCCCATATTAAACACGCAATCTTTTAAGCAAACATCATATCCGCTAACGTTTTTTGTACTTCGGATGCTAGGTCAGCTTTAATCTCTATTTCAATTGGCTCAGCCTGGCCTGAAATCCATATTTTTAACTCACAATCGGTATCAAACCTGCCTGCTGTTTGCACATTAAACTGGGTGATAGACTTATAAGGAATACTTAAATAATCCACTTTCTTGCCAGTCATACCTTGTTTATCAATATTGATCATTCGCTTGTTGGTAAATACGTGTAAATCTCGAATCATTTTGTATGCGTGCATGACTTGCTCATTTGACGCTAGCACTTGCGCCAACTCTTCTTGTACTTCATTTGCATCGACTTCACTTGCATTGCCCATCAAACCATCTAACAAACCCATAATAACTCCTTATATTTAATGTTAAGATTCTTAGTAAATAAAACTAACACGCTAAATCAACTGCCGACACAATTCAATGACAGAATTAATATTACCGACTTTTTCAGACATAAAACGTGCACACAACCGTATCCACGACATTGTGCAGCGCACGCCTATTGTCCATTCACAATTGCTCAACACTTGGCTTGGACACCATGTATTTTTCAAAGTGGAGTGCCTACAAACCACGGGAGCATTTAAATTAAGAGGCGCAGCAAATTTCCTTGCTCATCTTGCTGAAAAGAACGAATTGCCAAAACGAATAGTCGCTAATTCGTCTGGTAATCATGCACAGGCAGTCGCTTTTGCCGCGAAGCACTTTAACATCCCCGTTACCATTTACAGCAGTGAAAATATTTCAGCAGTTAAAGCCGCTGCTACTCAATACTACGGCGCTGAGCTAAAACGCTTTCCAACTAGGATGGAGGCAGACCAAGCAGTAGTGCTAGCAAGCCAACAAGCAGGCACTGTCTGGATACCTCCCTTTAATCATCCTGATATTATTGCAGGTCAAGGCACTTCGGCACTTGAAGCCCTAGAAGATTTGCAACAAGTGGATGCGATTTTTACGCCCTGCGGTGGTGGCGGGTTAGCGTCGGGGACATTGCTTACGGCACGCGAAAAAGCACCTGAGGCTAGAGTGTTTGGTGTCGAGCCGCTTGCAGCCAATGACGCTGCTCAGTCGCTTCGGTCGGGTAAAATTGAAACACTCAACGGTGCACCAAACACTCTCGCGGATGGCGCAGCCACCCCATCGGTAGGTGAATATACCTTTAAGTTTTTACAGCAGTTAGATGGGTTTTATGAAGTCAATGAAGCGGATATTGCGTATTGGACTCAATGGCTACAGCACTTGTTAAAACTGCATATAGAACCAACTTGTGCAATGCCAATGCAAGCCGTATTTGAATGGCTTAAACAACAAAACCAACAAAAACAGGTGCTTGTTATTATTTCTGGTGGCAATATAAGCGCTGCGAGTATGCAAAAAGTGTGGGAAAAAGACTATTTAGACACACCACCGATTATTCGTTAATAGTAAACGCTAGGTATTACCAGCGTATCAATAAAAACAAAAAGGGAAACACCATGTTAAATCGTATTGCGAGTTTGCTGCTTATTTTTAGCTTGAGTACAAGCTTTATGGTTATAGGACAACAAGTAAGCCAAGCCGAACTAGGCTCGGGCATCACCCAATATACTAACCTTAAAGGTTATACTCTCGATGGCGAAGGTAAACTCCATGAGTTTTCAAGTTTTGTTGTAGAAAAAGACAAAATTATCGCAGTAGGCAATCACCCCGATCACATCACCGACAATATACAGATTGAGCATACCGTAGACTTAGACGGAAAAACCGTACTACCTGGCTTAATAGATGCTCACGGACATATTTTAGGCTTAGGTGCAAACCTCTTAGAAGTAGACTTAAGAGGCACTAAAAGCGAAGAGGAAGCGGCACAGCGTGTTATGACCTTTGTCAGCCAGCACAAAAGCAGCGTTAGTGAGGACACATGGATTATTGGACGCGGTTGGAATCAAGTTCTGTGGCCGACCAAATCATTCCCTAGCAAAGCCAGTTTAGACAAACTCTTGCCTAACACGCCAGTTTGGTTATCTAGAGTTGATGGTCACGCTGGATGGGGTAACTCTAAAGCGCTTGAAATTGCCGGTGTCGACGCAAATACACTATCACCCAGCGGCGGTGAAATTGTAAAAGATGAAAATGGCCAGCCGACCGGCGTATTTATCGATAATGCCGAATACTTAGTCACTAAATTTATACCGCCTACCAATAAACAGCAGTTAAATGAACAGTTGTCCGCTTCGATGTCACACTTAGTGAGCCTCGGCATTACCAGTGCACACGATGCAGGGATAAGCAAAGCTGTTCGTAATCTGTATATAGAAAAAGCGGAAAATAAAGCCCTAGATGTGCGTATTTATGCCATGCTTTCGGCAACCGACCCTGACATAAAAGAGATGTTAGAATTTGGGCATTATAGCGATTCTCAAGACTTTTTAAGTATCCGAAGTGTCAAAGCCTATGGTGATGGAGCTCTAGGCAGCAGGGGCGCAGCGCTAATCAAGCCTTATTCAGACGACCCTCACAATAGCGGGCTACTTGTGACACCGCAAGAAACACTGCCGACCTTATTTAACACTGTGCTTGGTGCTAATTTCCAACTTAATTTTCATGCAATAGGCGACAGAGCAAATAGATTGGCATTGCAGCAGTTTGCACGCAGTTTTAAAAACTTCCCCGAAAATACCCAGCGGCATCGTATTGAGCATGCACAAGTGGTTGCAGTAGAAGATATTCCTTTGTTCAAGGAGTACGGCGTTATTCCTTCAATGCAGCCTACCCATGCCACAAGTGATATGAACATGGCTGAAGACAGAATAGGAAAAGAACGTTTAAAGGGCGCTTATGCTTGGCAGACATTTCTTAAACATGGATCTCGAATTGCTTTTGGGTCTGACTTTCCGGTAGAGCTTGCTAACCCTTTTCATGGTTTACACGCTGCCATCACGCGTCAAAATGCAATTGAAGAACCTCAGCAAGGTTGGATACCCTCTGAACGAGTCACGCGCGTTCAAGCGCTTAAAGGCTTTACGATTGATGCGGCATACTCAGGCTTTCAAGAGGAAATCCTTGGTAGCATAGAAGTCGGTAAAAAAGCTGATTTTATCGTCTTGGACCGCGACTACTTTAAAGTTAAAGAGCCATTAATACGAGATACTGAGGTCATAGCAACCTATGTAAATGGTAAACGGGTTTATTCAAAGCCGCTTTAGCATGTAGTCACAGCCTGCCGGAAGCACCATCCCTTTTGGCACGGCTGTACTAACAAAACCATTTTTCATATAAGAATGGTGAGCATAGCTATTAGAAAAATACACGAACAAAGATATCGTATTAGACCTAAACTCTTTTTGGATGGTTTTAAAGATATGGGATTGTAGAGTATGCGATAAGCCCAATCCTCGCTTTTTCGGATGTATTGCAAGGCGTCCAATATGACAATGTTTACTCGCATGTTTTTGAATTTGTGCAAAACCTACTAACTCATCGTCTTCATAAAGGCTAAATGACTTAAAGCCATGTAAATTAAGCTCTTTTGCAAAATCATCTGCTGACGTTGCGTTTTTCATAGTTGGGCCGCCCCAACTTACTCTTTTTCTTTGAGTAGTAAACCAACTACGAATAGCTTTAATATCGGCATCGTTTGCGGGAGTAAATCGATAATCTTGCTGAGTTTTCATTAAGAGGTTATGTATCCGTGATTTATCGCATATTCTGGACTAACAATACGTATCGACATTTAACAATAACAATTTACCCCATTGGCCCAACATAAGCGAAACGAGGCACCACGCCCTGCTCTGTTTCAACAGTTTCTATAAACATATCATACGGTCTCACCCACAAATCTATATTCATACTCATCGAAGCCTGTGTTTCGTATAATGGCTTATAAAGTACTAATACACTCTCATCTTCCGAATGCATCACCAAGTCGATAACTTCATAATACGGGCCTTTATAATGTTGGTACTTACCTTTCTGGATTTTCAAGTCAACCTCTATTTAAACGATGAGTTTTGAGTCAAATGGCTTTAAAAATATGATTAGTCATTAAGAATTAAACCATTCAACAATGCAGCAATGGGCGCCGCTGTAGGTTTACCGTGTTGCCAATCTAAATTTTCAACACCTGAACCTGCAATGTCTATATGCGTGAATGACAGCGGCTTTTCACTTGTGCTGTCGTGTTGATCAAGACCTGCCGAAACAATCAAAAATGCAGCAGGGAACTGATGCCCTCTAACGGTTGAAACCGAAGGCTTGTTGTTCGAGGACAGGACATCATCTGCTTTGGTTTTAGATTGAATAAATTCAAAATCTTCAATACGAAGCCGCGATTGTTCACATGGGTCTCCCCATGCTTCTCCAGCTGCGATTATATTTTTGGTAGCTTTGGTTTTTAAAGCGGGGCCATTTTCAACCAAGGCTGTGTAAGGTCCAAACGCTATCGCGGCATGACCCGTTAAGGTGGCAACAGAGTATAGGGCATCTGACTGACTTGGCTCTTTGAGCGCCTGCACTCTCATGTGAGACAACAGATCACTCAGTACCATTCGCCCTTCTGCATCAGTATTACCCACGCGCACTCGCACGCCAGCATGACTCATAATTATCTCATCGGGTACGTATGCCTCGGCGCCTATACTGTTGCGCACGGCCCCAATTTGCGCGACAACTCGCACGCCTTTCGGTTTAAGTCTATCAATACTGAGCATTAAGCCGGCAACGGCTGCAGCACCGCCTTTATCACGGCTCATGCCTGCCATGTGCCCATTTACTTTTAGGTCGGCGCCGCCGGTATCATAAGTAATGCCTTTCCCTGCTAAATAAATCGTTTTTGTCACCTCGCCTTCAGGCATGTATTCAAGGTGAATAACCCTAGGGCGGTGGCGTTCAACCTCTATTGAAGCGCGAGCAACAGCAAATAGCAGTGGGTAGTCTTTGGCAATTTTATTACTGTCGTCTTCTACCTCACATTTAATACTAGTATTGGCGAAGGCTTTCTCACAATATTCTGCAAACTTAGGCGGGGCCATTCGCTCAGGCTCTGTGCCGCATAAGTCTCTTGCGACAACCTTTCCTGATTCTATTGCATTAAGTAGGTTGCAATAATCTGGCTCTGCATCAATAAGTAAGACATGTTTAACGGTGTTAAGCTTTTCTTCACCTAAAAACTCGTTTGCTTCAAGTGGCTGCCAAAGTGCTTGGCATATCCCTAAATAGACCATGCCTAACGCGTGCTCAAATGTCTGTGCGGTATTGTCAATAGCGTTTGAATCAAGGCAATCACTATCAAGTATAATTGCCGGAGAATGGCTGTCTAGGTCGCTGAGGAGCTGCGCTATTTGTTTACCTAGCGTAAAAAAGCACCTTACATCTTTAAAGTCACCTTTTAAATTAGGACAGGGGACATGTAAGCATCGCCCGCCAGGCAAGTTTGCTGCGGCAATTAAGCTCGGGCTCACACCTATTCTTGGGTCGTGTTTTGACTGTTCGATTAAGGTATCGTAGACACTTGTCAGTGATGCACAATTTATAGACTGACTAATGCATACTGTTAGATCACTAGTTTTTAATGCACTGCCTACAGTAGAAGAAGCTGCTTGAATAGATGACATAAACACCTTTAGTTTGAATCAAAAAAATTGATACGTTAAATGCGACACAAAGGCCTGTTATCGTATCAGATTGTCTAATTAAATTAATATCTTGCTAGTCGAATGCTAAGCTAAGTTGTTGAGTTTTTCCATCATCATCTGAAAACCCTATATACACGCCTAATAAGCGCGCATCTTTGCCGTCTCTGCGTTCCCAAGCTTCTCGCAATAGGGCAACAAACACCTCATTATTCAGAGTGTCACTTTTGTGCTCTTTAGTGGTTTGTCTGAAATCTGCGAATTTGATTTTAACACCTAGTTTATCAATTTTACGGGTTTTTATATGCTTTTCAGCGCGAGTCAATAAAGATGGAATTAGATTTTCATGCAAGTAAGATTCGAGATCATTTAGTGACTGATAGTTTGCAGAAAAAGTTCGTTCTACGGCGACTGATTTACGCACTCGAGACGTCTCGACTCCGCGAGTATCGACGCCTTGACATTTTCGCCATAGACTCAAACCAAACTTCCCAAATTTTTGAATCAGCGTAGCCTGATCGAGCGCTCTTATATCTTTGCCAGTCAACCAGCCTAATTCTTTAAGTTTTGCGTAAGTGACTTTCCCTACGCCAGGTATTTTATTTAGCGGCATTGATTCAATAAAAGGAACCACTTGATCTGGTTTAATGAGATATTGGCCGTTTGGCTTGTTTAAATCTGAGGCGATTTTTGCCAAAAACTTAAGCGGTGCGATCCCCGCAGATGCAGTTAGCCCTAATTCGTTGAATATATGATGCCGAATGTCTTGAGCAATGAGCGTTGCAGAGCCTGCAAACAACCGACATTCACTCACATCTAAATATGCTTCATCAAGTGACAGTGGCTCTATTAAGTGAGTGTATCGTGAAAAAATTTCACGAATGTGGGTGCTTACGTCTTGATACACTTGCATTCGCCCAGGCACAATGATCAAATCAGGGCACAATCGCTTAGCCATAGAAGTTGGCATCGCAGAGCGTACGCCAAATTCACGAGCCATATAATTACATGTTGAAAGCACACCACGCTGGCTCGACTTACCGCCGACGGCAACTGGCTTATTCGCTAAATTAGGGTTATCTCTTATTTCTACAGAAACGTAGAAGGCATCCATGTCAACGTGAATAAATTTGCGCAAAGGCACCACCGACACTGTATATAATACCAGTAGTATGACTTATTTTTTTGAGTAAAGCTAGTCAGCTTCAACTAAGCGTATTATTCATAAAGCATTTAGATGATTTGGTCTTTTTTCCATTCATCTAATTTAGCTTGTCTGGCCGCCTCTTTTTCTAAACGCGCCTTTTTACGGTCACAGGGTTCAGGGCAATCACAAGCTTTTTCAACACCAAGCGCGCCAAGGCCGCCACACGACCCTGCAATGCTCTTTTTCTGAAAAATATAGCCTATTGCCATCGCCAAAGACATTAATATAAAAATACCAAATGCTAAAAAGAATACACTCACTCACTTACTCACTTATTTAGGTTTGCGTGTAGTCACTTACCGTTTAGGTCAAACAACACGAAATAATTACTTTTATGGCCATAAAATCACACAACAGTTCACTAATTAATAGTGACCACCTGCTTGATATATTCAGTGCTTGCATACTCTACAAATTCATCACCCTCTTTGGTAATAAATAGAGCAGCGATACCTTCTTGCTCAGCTAATTCTCTGCCATCTTCAGTGCCCATCACGATTAACGCGGTGGCTAAACCATCTGCGGTTATCGCTTTATCGGCCACTACTGTCACAGACACAAGCTTATGCTGTATCGGATATGCGGTTGTTGGGTCAATTAAATGCGAATAACGGACACCGTCTTGTTCAAAATAATTACGATAGTCACCGCTTGAGGCAACAGCGTTATCGCCAACATAAATTATACGCTGAATAGCATTAGGCCCGTTAATCGGTTTTACTACCGCTACATGCCAGTTTTCGCCTTGGGGTTTACTGCCCGCTACTCGCATTTCACCGCCAATTTCAACGAGGTAGTTATCTATACCATAGTTCTCACTAATAAGTTCGGCAATCATGTCTACCGCGTAGCCTTTGGCAATCGTCGACAAGTCGATATATAGATCATCGACCAACTTAGTCACTTGTTTATCTTTAAGGACAAATTTATCGACTCCGACTTTATTTCGAACATCGAGCAATGCTTGCTCGCTAGGAATAACCTCCGGTCGAGCCTGTGGGCCAAACCCCCACATATTCACAACAGGCCCTACGGTAATATCCAGTTTACCTCGGCTAAGCTCATGCAATCTCAACGCCTCTAGCAAAACCGTATTGGTCTCATCTGATAATCGAAACACGTTGCCTGCGCGTGCTTTATTGAGTCTCGATAATTCAGAATCAGGAATATAAGTACTCATTAGTTGATTAATATGCACGAGTAATTCTTCAATATCAGCATATACTCGCTGAGGGTCGACTGCTTGCGAAGCATTCTCAACGTATTTTACTGAATAAGTGGTACCCATTGTTCTGCCAGTAATGCTTATCACATCGGGTGGTGGTTTAGCGCACGACCATAGAGCAATGCAAACAACGAGAAGTATTAAAAGACGTTTCATGTCATCCTTCTTACATTAAAAAATTCGCATAATACGCGGTGCTTTTAGCGACTATTTTATAGAGACCAAAAACTGTAGATCTAAAAAAGGGGCATAAAGCCCCTTTTTTACAATGTTTATTTTAACCACCGAAATCGTCAAGCATGATGTTCTCGTCTTCAACACCTAAATCTTTTAGCATGTTGATTACAGCTGCGTTCATCATAGGTGGCCCACACATATAAAACTCACAGTCTTCGGGTGCGGGGTGGTCTTTCAGATAATTCTCTAACAATACGTTATGAATAAATCCGGTATCACCTTCCCAGTTATCTTCGGGTTGCGGGTCTGATAAGGCCACATGCCAATTAAAGTTGTCGTTCTCTTTTTGAAGCATGTCGAAATCTTCGACATAAAACATTTCACGTAACGAACGTGCACCATACCAAAACGTAATTTTACGATCTGTTTTTAGGCGGCGTAATTGGTCGAAAATGTGCGAGCGCATTGGAGCCATGCCAGCACCGCCGCCCACAAACACCATTTCTG
>CAZXTD010000150.1:0-10275 GCA_964643575.1 uncultured Glaciecola sp.
CCCAACCATCGGTTTTGGAGACCGCTGTTCTACCAATTCGAACTACACCCCTAGATTTGGACTGGCATTATAACCACAGCTAAAAATAAATAAAGTAATTTATTTTGAATCCATACAAAGGTGCCAGAGTTTGAAAGTAAACGCTGTTAATTTGAGCACTTTTCTTACTGAGCGTATAACATGCTGAGAGTCCTGATCGGCTAAATGAGCGTAGGCTGAGCAAAGTATTTCCATTTGTTCTTCTGTAAGTGAATTAATGAGCGAACAAGATGCAATATCATAGTATTTACAGCCGTAGGATGCGTACTCCCAATCAAAGATAATATCACTATTCACACAAACATGATCCATATGAAGGTCATTGTGGCAAAGCACGAAGTCGCCTCTATTTTGCTCAACGTAACTATCGCAAAAACCGAGCATCTCCTCAAACTGCTTGCTTAAGCTGGCATCAACTTCTTTAACATTCGCCCAATATGTCTTCAAATGCGCCGATAAGTCAATTATAGGCGCGCCAACATGAGAGTTATGCACATTGTAAAGCGCTTCAGCAAGGTCTGGAAGTAGTGAATTAATCACCTCATCTTGATTGTGAAGACCTTTTTGCTTAGTCAGAGCGCGTTTTTTAGAGTGAAGGGTATCAGATGATTCTACCCATGCTTCACAGTAAAAACGCTCATCTTGACTTAATAAAAGAGGCTCGGCTGCTAGGCCAACAAGTGATAGCTTTGCTTGGATTGAAAAAATAGTTTTACGATCAATAGGCAAAATTTCGTTTTTTTCAAATACCTTAAATAGTACAATTCGATCATCATTTTCAATTCGGAAATTAAAGTTAACCGTACCGGCATTAATCGGTATAACGCGCAAATCTTGTTTGTTTTTATCTATGAGTTCAGCTGCAACTAGTTGCTTAATACCAGCATCTAAGATGCGTTTATCAAGGTTACCTTTTCTCATTATTTGCACTCATAAACAAGCTTTGCTCTGTAAAATTTTTATGCCACACAAGCAAACCACGAATCGCTAGAATGATATATATAACCATCAGGACAATAGATAAATAAAGCTGACTTTGTAAATACAAAAATATACTCGCCAAATTTATAAAGCTCCAGTAATACCAACACTCTAGTCGCTTCTTAACTGTTAGATAGGTCGTTATTAAAGAAAATACCATGAGGATAATGTCTAGTAATAGATATTCGTAATTCAAGGCGAATACCGCAACACCATAAACAGCAGCACTCAATACACTGCCCCCTAAAACAATGATTGCGTGTTCTCTAGGCATTAATCGAGAAATATAAATTCGGGCATCAGACTGCTTTGACCAAGTTACAAAACCGTATATCGCCATCCCCATGTAATAAATATTGAGTAGCATCTGGAATATCAGCGTGATATCAAAAAACACCCAAGTGTATAAGAAAGTACTGATAAAACCCGCTGGCCAACACCAGATGGACTCTTCAGACGCAAGCCAAATATAAAGAATGGAAAAAAGCACTGCGAATACTTCAACAATGCTTTGTTGTTGCCACTGAGTCGTTATTGACTCCCACATTTCCATTGTTAGTTTAAGTCCATATTAGTCGCATTTAAAAATTTACACACAAAAATAGCTTGGCCAACTTGCTCAAAACTCATTCGCATTTCTTTGCTCATGACGGTCATTACATATTCGTACTCGCCAGACACAAGGGTGCTCGTATGTGAGGTTGAAACAAATAGCTGCTTATCGAGGTTAAGACGGTCTATAAACTCCTTAATATAGCTGACGTATGATTCGTTTAAGGGATAAAGCGAAATTTCTACTGCTAATTTCATGGGATTCTCCTAATGAAAAGACATTTCGCTTCGCCATTTGTGCTAATTGATGACAAGTGCAAAAGTAACGAAACGAAATGCTATTGTTTGTTTAATTCGGTTTAATCTAAGGTGTAAGTAAAAGTCATCCCAACTTGCCTAAATTGACCAAATTGATAGTAAGGCTCTGGTGTTGCATATTCTTCGCGTGGGTCGTTGCTAAACCCGCCAAAGCCTCTCGTATAGATATCGCGGTCGAACAAGTTTTTTACCCACAAACTAATCGTAAACGGATATGACTGCCACGTAATTTCTGAATTTAACACTGGCGTAAAGGGGGCTCTTTCGTCATGCCCATCTGAAAACCGATATTCGTCTTTAAATTCAAAATCAAGGAACCAGCTAATCTGGTCGCTTATTAGATAACGAGAAGACACATAGCCAGTATATTTGGGGGCTTGCGCTTGGTCTTGCGTTGGCACGAGTGTACCGTCTAGCTGAGTATAGTTTCCAAAGGTCGCATTTAAATAACCCAAGTTCGCTACAAGTAACCAGTCTTGACTCATATCCCATGTACTAGAAAGTTCTATGCCTTTATTCGTGCCCGAATCAGCATTACCTATTGCATCAGCGAATGAAGGAACAACTGTGCCATCGTCAAGCGTTTCATTAAACACAACAAAATCGCTAACCTGTGCATCATCTCGCTGCATATAGAAGAAACTTAAATTAAGCTGACCGAGCCCATCAAGCACGTTGCTTTTAAGTCCCATTTCGTAGTTGATGTTAAATTCGGGGTCGTATGCTCGGCTGTCGGCAGAAAGACGTTGGTCAATATTGAAACCCCCGGCCTTGTAGCCACGAGATACGCTAGCATATAAAAGAGTGTCGCTAACGCTGGTTTGGTCCAATTGATAGTCAAAAGCTAGTGATGCTGCAAAAAGAGTATCATCAATTTGTGTCAGTGCACCTTGATTATCAAAAAAGTCGGCTTCAAATTTTTCAGCTCTCGCAGCAATGCTTAAGCCGAGGTTTTCAGATATGGTATGTTCGTAATGTCCGTATACTGACGAGGTGTTAGGTGAATATTCGCTGCTGTAGTCACTCGCAAAAGTATAAATTCGGGTGAGTTCTTCATCATGCCTTGATAAATTGACGCCTACCAGATAATTAGCGTTACCAAGCAAACTATCTTTACTTGCTAATTTAATATCAAAAGCGCGCCGGTTAATATCGCGCTCATATAAATCGAATGAAGAGTACTCAAAAGGGTGAAAACCAACAAACGTCCAGTCTTCATCATAGCCATACTCGGTTTGAGCATCAATTGCAGACAAAACTGCCTGCAAGCGATGCGCAGAAAAATCGTGTGATAGCTTAATGCTAGCAGCTTGGGCATCCATCGTGTCACGTCCAGGCTCATCTGAACGGCTTAAGTTATCGTTATCGAGCGTAAAGGCATCGTAGCCGTTATCGATATCAAAATGATAAATATTAAGGTCAAGCTGTGTTTCGTCACTGATTTCAAGGTTAAAGCGCGCTGTCATTGTTGTTTCGTCGATGCCATTAGTGTCGTCTCTTCCTAAGAAGATGTTTTCTACAAAGCCATCTGATTGGGTATTTTGGACGCTAAAACGCGCATTTAATGTATCGGTCAAGGCATTAGAATACGCTAAACCGAGTCGGTGCTCGTTATATTGTGCATAGCTTGCGCTAAGATCTAAATATCGGGTGTCTGTCGGAGCGTTACTCACTAGCTTAACAATACCCCCTAAGCTATTAAGCCCTGTCGACACTGATTGTGGACCGGATAAAACCTCTGCCTGCTGTAAATCAAACACTGTTGCGAGGCCGCCTAAACCTGAAATATCAATATCATCGAGGAGTAAGCCAATTGAGGGATTAATAGGCTCTGCAAACTGAGAACGTTCGCCAATGCCTCTTATTTGGATAAACTTACCCCGGGATGCGCCCGAGCTGAAATTAACGTTAGGTGCCATTCCAATCAAATCTTGTAAATGGCGAGCCTGGCGCTGTTGAATTTGCTCTTGGCTTAAAATAATTGCACTGCTAGGCAATTCTGATAAATCTTTATCACTCAGATCAGCAGTGACGATAATTCTCTCGATAGATTCCTCACCACCACTTTCAGCCGCAGTATTAGGGTTAGCTAAAACAAAATAACTTGGCAGTAAAGTTGCGGCTGTTAAGGCAGGTAACATGAGGGGTTTTAATAGACTAAGCCTAATAGCTTTAGCTATATTGTGGGATATAAATTTACGTGTTCTGGATTTTATTGTTGTCATATAGGATCTCTTCATTCTACGAAAAGACCCGGTGCATCACGGCAGGTATAAGGTAAATGTAAAACCATTCCTACGCCGGTACTAACCGGATCAGGTAACTAAGGGTTCTCATTTATAAGTCTCAGCGAATTAACGCACCCCTTGGCTTATGTGAACGTAGGCAAGTGCTCTACAAACACCGCGTCATGGTATCAAAAATGCCTTAATTAACAAGCCCATGACAGAAATATCATTCTTTTTTGGCTAAATTTAAAGAGGCGAGTTCACCGAGAGTTTGTTTTTTAAGCATATCAAACGTTTTCCCGTGAGGTACTGCTTGTCGAGAATCTGGGTCAACTACTACAAAAACGATATCATCAGCCAAACAAATCGTTTTCTTTGTGGCTTTATTGCGCACTAAACAAGTCACAGTGATTGATGTTTTGCCCACTTTTTTTGTGGCTAAGCCGAACTCAACGATATCGCCTTGAGTTGCCGGCGATTCGAACGAGATTTCACCGATGTGTTTAGTGACTAAGCAGTTAGTCTCCAATTGGCAAATGGCATAAATAGCGGCTTCTTCATCTATCCATTCAAGTGCCCTGCCTCCAAATAACGAGTTTGCATAATTTAAGTCATTTGGCATCACTAAACGTCGCGATAAAAAGTGCATAATTGTCCTGTATACGGTTTTAAATTGTAGTAAATTATACACGAAGGTGAGTTGTTTGCTTTAGACTTACTTGGTTGATGCAAGATAGCACGGCACCAATTCTAATTTACTTATGACGCTTTAGATTACAAAGGTACAAATGACCTTTATTTCCGTTTTTTCCAAATGGCTTGACCAACGGCTGGCTTATTTACAGCAAAAAGACTCAATCAGACTTCATAGAAGAATGATTGTAATTGCGCCAAATGTGACACAAGAAACCTTGCTAATGCTAACAAACAAGCTAAGTTCAGGCTTAATAGTGTCCAAAAGTATTAATATGCAGACGCTAAGTAAAGACTCCACAGCTTTATTGGCGCGTAAGTTTAGTTTTGTAGATACTTCAAAGTATCGTTTGGTATTAGGTACTGAAACAGACAATTGTGTTGTTGATGCTCGTGACGGTATCAACTTAGATGCGCTTATTGCTGTGTCGGGCTTGATAAAACCGTCAGGTTTATTATGCATAATATTACCCTCATGCTTGGCTCAATTACCCAAGCTACAAAATACTGGTATTGCGCACAGCTACAAACAAGTCCTAGACGAGACATTTGAAGAATACTATTTTTACTCTTTTTTTGTTAAAGCACTTCTAAAACAACAAATAATAAGCATTGAGCAGTCAGTATCAATCGCGGCTCCCAATACAACAAACATTCAACATTTAAGCCTTGAGAACGACTTAGCTGATGTAGAAAAAGGTGGCTCCTTTATACTCAATCATCACTCAGAGGATTTAAGCCATTGCGCCTATAAATTGAGTGAGCAACAACAAGAAATAGTTGAGCAAGTATTAAATAGCGAAACTGATGTACATTTAATTCTAGGCAAGCGCGGAAGAGGCAAATCCACAACGTTAGCAGAGTGTTGCATTCAACTTAACCACAAATTTAGAGTGTATATTTGCGCACCTAAAAAGTCTCAAACTGCTACTTTTGAAGAGCACATTGGCCAGTATCATCTGAAAAACGCTAGCTCAATTGAGAGAAATGAACCGCTTTACCGCTTCTTAGCACCCGACCAAGCCTTAGATGTTTTGGCTGAAGAAAACATAAAAGGTTTTATGAAACGTCCTAGTCTTCTACTTCTAGATGAGGTTGCAAGCATTGCACCTAACTTATTACGTAAGTTAGTGGCATTGGCTGATAAAACCATTCTTGCAGGAACAACACAAGGTTATGAAGGCAGTGGACAGGGTTTTGTACAGCGAGTCGTTCCGTTCATTCAACAAACCTATACACACAAGATATACGAACTAAAAACGTCTTTTCGCTGGTTAAAAGACGACCCTATTGAGGCGTTTTTTGAGGAACTACTGTATATCAGAAACAATAATGCAGACATTGTAAGGCCGATTGGCCATGCGAGCGCAAAAAAAAGAAACAAACCAGCTTACCTAGATGAGGTTTCTATTGCCGGTGTGTCAAAAAAAGAACTTTTAGCTGACGAAGCCGCTATCGAGTCTGTATTTTCATTATTACGTGAAGCACACTATCAAACAAGTCCCAACGATATCGTAAGATTGCTTGACGATAGTGCATATCGTCTTGTTGTGGCCCGCAATAATAAAGGTTCAAAGTCTGAGATAGTCGCTTTAGCTGTCCTCATTGAGGAAGGTGGCGATTTATTAAAGCCAATTGCAAAGTCTATTGCCCAAGGGAAACGACGTACTCAAGGGCATTTAACGCCTCAATCTTTATCACTATATTTTTTGAATGAACAATGGTGCTCGTATACTAACCTTCGAATTAACCGCATTGCTGTAAAAGCCGCGTATCGGAGGCAGAACATTGCATCTACTCTCATAGAATACTGTTGCTCGCTGGCTAAATTAGAAAACATTAATTATCTGAGCACATCGTATGGTGTTAATGAGAGTTTATTTAATTTTTGGCGATATAATGGATTCACTCCCGTAAAAGTAGGCACCAGGGTCGATACTTCAAGTGGAGCTGTTAGCATGGTTATGATCAAAAATATTTCATTGAGGGAGTGGCCTTTAAAGCAGGCATCTATCGAAAGGCAGCTCAACCTTGAGGCTTTATTTTACCGTCAGGCGTATGCTGTTAAAGCCATTGATGAAGCAATGAACTTGCTTACCTTACGACAATTGAAAGAGAAGCCGCAGACTGACTATCTTAATCATATCAAGCAACGCATGAATGATTTCGCGAAAAACGACATAACCTTAGATAAGGTCGCTTCGCATTTTTGGTATTTTATTAATTGCTACCAGAACATGTCGATTCAAGACTGCTCAAGAAGACACCAAGAACCCTGTTCAAATCAAGCTCGACGTGATTTTTTAAAGTTTTTTGCAAAGGGAACACATAAATCTGACAAAGAAAATATTAGCTTTCAATTACGAGCTTTCGTAAGAAAAAACATACACTTATTACCCGATTGATAGTCATTGTTTTAGTTACAAATTCGGTCTAAAGTCGAAAAAGTTTGAAACATCACTTTTAAAAACCCATAAAAAAGCCCATCTAAGATGGGCTTTAGCTATTGATGGCAAATTAAACGTTATAAATTAATACCACGGTTATCAGCCTTCTGTTTGATATAAGGCACCCAAGCACGTGTTGTGCGGCGTAAACTAGGCTCCTTCATCGCTTCAGTTGCATGAACATTCGCCTGACGGAAATTACCCGCATAGAAGTTAGCTTCCATTAACGAATAATTGATCTTACCTTTGTCGCCACCCGCATCTAGAGCACGTGTTAGTGCGCTTATCGCGCCCTTATAGTCCTCAATTTGCATTAGCATCACACCTTGCTTGCGGAAGTACTCAGGGTCAGACTCTTTTTGACCGGCTTGGCCAAAAAACTTCGCGGCCTCTTTGTGCTCTCTAGCTTGCAGCATAGTATTTGCGAGTTGTGCTAAATCAGAAGCTTCTTTATCAAGCAACCCCGAATCCATATACTCACGCTGAAGCTGAGCAGACTTAATTGGCACTTCGTTTTGAGCATAAAGCTGAACTAAGGCTCTTATTTCTTGCTTTTTACTCAAAAAGCCTTGCTTATGAGCAAGCTCAAAAGTGGCTAAAGCCTTCGTAAAATCTTCAGTAAGCATGTAAAAGAAACCTAACTGAGACCACCAGTTCTTTTCCGTTGGGAACAACTCAACTAGAATTTCAGCAACAGATACCGCACCCACGTAGTTTTTAGTTTCGTGATATGAGGCTATTTTAAGCGCATAAGGGTTTTTGTTAGGCTCTGGGTAAGCGGCAATAGCACTATCTGCAGCGTCTAATACCTTATCGAACTGTTTGAGGTCAAGGTGAGCTTTCGCCATTCTTGTCCAAACATCGCCGTCCTGCTTGCACGTGAAGTCCATCCACTCGGTATACCACTTAATCGCGTTCTCAGGTTTTTCTTCCTGCATCGATAAGTCGCCAACTAGACGCAACATATCGGCTTGCTCGGTGTCGTTGAGAATGCGTCTATCTGTAGCTGTTTCTAAAAGACTTAAAGCTTCTTCTGCTCTGCCATCTTCAGAAATTAGCAATTGCCCTAGAAAACGCTCAATCATCGCCTTGTCAAAAGGCTCTTTAGGATCGATTTCTTTTAGCATTTCGATGGTTTGAGCACTACGAACTTTTTCATCTAACTCTTCATTTAGATATACTTCGTAAGCGGCATTCAGCTTTTTACCTGCACGTTCGCCAAGCAGTCGTGTTTTAGGTACTTCATACCCAGGGCACAGAATCGCCGGTGTTTGCTGTGCAAAAGCAGACGTTGAGAAAAGGCCAATTGCTAAAACACTCGACGCTAAAGTAGCGTTGATTATCTTATTCATTTTAGTTTTCATCATTAACTATCTCCTAAGGTGAAGTCTAGTCTTACTTTAAGACCTGGTTGACGCTGTGCAACACCGTCGACCACTTTAGGCTTATATTTCCATTTACGCAGTGCACGTTTGGCCTCGCGGTCAAAAATACGCTTAGGGTCTGCATCAATAACTTCAACATCATCAACTCCACCCACTTCATTTATCGTAAATGATAGTTCTACCCAACCTTCTTTGCCGTCGCGCGCTGCTTCAGGTGGATATTTAGGGTCGATACGAAATATAGGTGTTGCTTCGCCATCACGCATTAAACCACCCACGCCACCAATATTCACACCAACGCCGCCAGTGTCTACCGAAGGCACGTTTAAACTGAATCCATTAGGATCAGCTTGCACGTCTTCAGGTTCGACGAGCTCTACCTTAGGCGGCTCTTGAGGTGGTGGTGGTGGTGGTGGTGGAGTGCGCACACGCTGATTAGTACTTTCATCAGGCTCTTGCATAATGATATCGATTACCGGCGGCGGCGGAACTGCTTTAGCCGGAGTGCCGGTGTTTTGCACCAGCATCGCCATTATGTAGAATAATCCGAACGCGACAAAAGCTCCTAAAAAAATTGACGCTATTAGTCTAATCATAATTAACTACCTCTTGTCGCAACAGCGACTCTATCAATACCTGCAGCTTTTACTTGGTCCATTACTTCAACTACTACACCGTGCTTAGCTTTTAAATCTGCTTGTATAAAAACGGCATCGGTCGGTTGTTCGAGCAATAATTTCTCAAGATTAGGCCTCACGGTTTCAAGTGCAATTTCTCTGCGGTCAATCCATACGCTACCGTCTTCAGTAACTGCTATGAATATATTCGCATTCTTGAATTTAACCGCTGTCTGCCCTTCAGGCTTGTTTACGTCGATACCTGCTTGTTTAACAAACACTGTGGTAACGATGAAGAAGATAAGCATAATGAACACGATATCGAGCATCGGTGTCATATCAATTGCTGCATCTTCCCCTTCTTCTCTTGTTTTACGTCCCATACAATCCTCGCTTAATGATGTGGCAGGCTATCAACGAGCTGCTCTTTTAGCATTTTCGCCTTTGCTTCAAGACGAGAACTAAAAAACAAACCAGATAGTGCAGCAACCATTCCCGCCATTGTCGGGATAGTCGCCATAGAAATACCTGCAGCCATCAATCTTGGGTTACCTGTACCCTGAGTTGCCATGGTTTCAAATACACCAATCATCCCAGTTACAGTACCTAGTAATCCTATTAGAGGACACATTGCGACTAAAGTTCTGATGATTAACAAACGGTCTGTCAATCCGTCATTCGCTTCTGAAATCCATGCGTCACGAATTCGATGCGCATACCAAGAGGTAGTATCGGTTCTTGCATCCCAGTCAGAAATTATTTTTTTTCTGATTGTTGGAAAAACCGACGTTAAATACCAATAACGCTCAACCATTAATACAAACATAAGGAAGAGCGCGGCAGCGACGAAGTAAAGTACGTCACCACCGGTAGCGATGAATTCCCTGACAGATTCCCATAATCCGACGAGGGTCAACATATTATGCTTTCTCCGTCTCAGCGTGCGCAGCAATTACGCCAGCAGTTTGTTCATCTAGCACGTGTACTATTTTCTTGCTACGACCAGCAACAATGC
>CAZXTD010000151.1:0-10141 GCA_964643575.1 uncultured Glaciecola sp.
ATGACTTTTCGCAAGATTTATTCTGTTGATCAGGTTTGATGCTTTAACTAGCAAAGACGCTAGGTCTCGTTTGTGTAATTGGTCAAGTAGCAACTGCGTTATTTTGTCCGAAATTGCAATCTCTAATTCTGTTGCTTGTACAAGCGAGGCCTTTTGTTTTGCTAAAACAATTGAGCCAAACCTTTCTACTTTTTGTGCACTCACTTTTTGCAAGTTTTCGTCCCAAAGCACCTCCATCGAAGTCTTTTCTTGAGAATTTAGGAACGTATCAATTGCACTTGCTGGAACAGGCAACAACAAACGAATTAAGCTATTGTGATTCGCTTGTTTTTGAAAGTGACCATTGTTGTTTTGTATCCTATTTTTCGAGCTTGTCACTGTAAATTCAAGACATACAATCCAGTCATGACGACCTAAAGACTCAACGCCAAACTTGGGTAGTTCGACACCTGCCCCGCTGTGCAATAAAAAATCATCACTGGCGTCTCTGCGTTTGCCAATATTGTCAGTAAACACATTTAGCATATGAGAGATAAATTCTGGTGAATCGACATAATTGACCATTTCACTTGTATCCGCTTTGGGGAGTGACATTTCGGAATTAATGAAACGAGTCAGCTTTTTAAACCAGCGTTTTGCTTCTTTGTGCAATAAGTGATGTTGATGCGAAATGAGATAATGAAGCTGCGCTTGTAAATCTATACTGGCGACTTCTCTACTCAATGGTTTACCTTCGAGTAAGGACGCGATTAAAGAAAAAATATAGAGATGGTCTGCATTTAAGATCTCGTTTACCGCATAGACTAATAAATTCGCGATGCGAGGGTGGGTGTTAAACTGTGCGGCTAACTTTCCCTTTGGGGTAATACTGCCTTGGCTATTGATAAAACCGAAACCGAACAATAAATTGCGCGCATAGTCTAATTGGGATTGGCTCGGTTTGTCGATTAAGGGAAGGTCGTTAAAATTTGTTCCCCATTCGCTTAGCATCAACAAATAAGGCGATACATCAATTTGAGTGATTTGTGGTGGTGATTTTTCAATTAAGAACTGTTGTTGCTGCTCACTCCATAAACGGTAACAAACACCGGCTTGTTGCCTGCCTGCGCGACCTGCTCGTTGCACACTTGAATCTTTAGAGATCATTTGTTCATTTAAAGCGCTAGCTTTGCGCGCAAGATTAAAACGTTGCACTTTTTCTAAGCCGCTGTCGATGACTATGCCCACGCCGTCAAGCGTTAAACTGGTTTCAGCAATATTGGTTGCGAGTACTATTTTTCGCTCATTGTCAGCACTTGGCCTTATGGCTAAAAGCTGCGCTTTTAATGGTAATCCACTATAAAGCGGGTGAACATTTATTTTCTCACTGTTTGATAACTGTGCTTGACGAATTGTATTCATGGCACTTTGAATCTCTCCCGCGCCTGATAAAAACACAAGTACATCACCTTGGTCACTTTCAATTGCCTCTTTGATAACACTTAGCAAATGCAGATTAAATTGCTGTGTTTTATTGCCGATTTGCCTAGTATTTGTAGCACTCAGTATAGGCCTGTAGTGATATCCAATTGGATACACTCTACCTGTAGTCTCTATTATTGCAGGGTTCTCTAGCAGTTTCTCAATAGGTGTTATGTCTAAAGTGGCCGACATAACAAGCAGACGCAAATCTTCTCTTAAACCTTGTTGAACCTCTAGTGATAAGCCTAAAGCAATATCTGAAAACACACTTCGTTCATGAAATTCATCAAATATGATGAGCCCGACATTGTGTAGCTCAGGGTCGCGCTGAATTCGAGCACTGAGTAAACCCTCGGTCATTATAATGAGTTCACAATTAGCACTTAGCTTTGACTCACCGCGCATCTGATAACCAACGGTTTGCCCAACTGCTTGCCCTAGTTGCGACGATAAATATTGAGCGATTCCGCGCACTGCAACCTGTCTTGGCTGAAGCATTATAATTTGTTGGTTTTTGTATTTCCCAGACTGCAGTAGCTTTAAAGGTAAATAAGTAGATTTACCCGCACCTGGCGGCGCTACCAATATGCAATCGGTATTATCTAGTTTTTGTAATAGCTGTTCTACTATGCTTGCTATCGGTAACATTTAGCGCGCTAAATTAAAACAATGTATAGATAAAGGTTGCTAGTGAAGATTGCTGGGTCGCTACAACAATTGCGCCCAAGAGTGCCAACACAATCACGATGGGTAATAACCACATCTTTTTTCTCACCTTTAAAAAGGCCCAAAGGTCTTGTAAAAACTCGAGCATTAAAATGGGTCCTTTAGGTTTTCTTTTGTGGGTAATTTATCACGTTTGGTCCAAGCAGAATCATCTTGTATTTGATGTTTGTACTCTAAGCCTTTTCGCCACTGCATAAATAGCCCAATAGGCACGACCAATAAATAGTAGGCTATCGCGAGTATTATGCGTGTGTTTATCCACCCTAGTATTGAGGCGATGAACATCCAAACAATATAGGGGTAATATAACAAAGCAGGCGCAAAAATATATAAGCCACTCAGCAACATACTGACGTAAATTGGCCACATTGGCGTGCTGTTTGACAATAACCACGGTAATGCCAGCATAAACACTATCGGAAAAGCGAGCGCCATCGTAATGGCAAAAGATTGTAGAGCACTTTTATCGTTTTTACTGGCAGTTGGCAGTGCGATATTGCTTTTATACCAATTAGTTATTTGTTTCATGTGATGGTTTCTTCATATGATGGTTCATTAAATATCGATTAATGCGTTCTAGTCTTTCTCAAAGCTGACTCGCTTCGCCTCAACGATCGCGCTTTGAGGCTGCTCGTGTTTGCATAAAATGCAGTCTTGCATAACAAGTATATCCATATCTGTGGCTAAAAACGTGCGAATAGCGTCTTGGGGAGTTCTAACAGGCGGCTCTCCTCGAACGTTAAACGAAGTGTTGATCAGCATGCCTACTCCGCTTAGGTGTTTAAATTCGGTGATAAGTTGATGCAGTTTCGGGTTCACATTATTGTTCAGTGTTTGCACACGAGCTGAATTATCTACGTGTGTTATTGCCGGCACAACACTTCGCACTTGCGCAAGTTGTTGGAGTCCAACCGCCTTTTCAACTTTGTGGCGCTTGTCTGATTTGAGTTGCGCAGTGAGCAACATATAGGGACTAGCGCAATCGAGGTCAAACCAAGTTTGGGCATCTTCTTCTAAGACAACTGGCGCAAACGGCCTAAATGATTCTCTCTGTTTTATTTTGAGGTTCATTTGCGTTTGCATATTTTGACTACGCGGGTCGCCAATTATTGAGCGATTGCCTAAAGCACGAGGTCCAAACTCCATCGCATCTTGAAACCAGCCAATGACTTTATCTTGCGTGAGTAGAACTGCAACTTGCTTATACAAATCATCAAAAGTAAGTTGCGTGTAGAGCAGTTTTTTTTCTTCGCAGGCTGCTTTTACTTCTTTTGTGGCAAACGCGTCTCCTAAATATGTTCCTTGCATAAGATCGTTTTTAGTTAATCTGCTAACATTGTCAACTGTAGCATCATTTGTATTGTCATCTGCTTTATCGTTTTCATAAAACTGATGCCAAACCTGCAAAGCAGCACCTAAGGCACTGCCCGCATCGCCAGCGGCAGGCTGAATCCATACATTGTTAAAAGGGCCTTCGCGCTGCACCCGACCATTGGCAACACAATTTAATGCAACACCGCCCGCTAAGCACAGGTTATCTGAAGGGTTCAGCTTAAACGCGGTCTCAACCACTTTTAGCACAATTTGTTCGGTAACTACCTGTATAGACTTTGCAAGGTCCATTTGTTTTTGCGTAACCGCTTGATCAAAAGGGTGTGGCGGGCCATCAAATAGTTTATGAAAAGCCGCATTGGTCATGGTTTTGCCTTTTGCAAAATCAAAATATTGCATATCTAAACTAAAACTGCCGTCGTTTTTTACACTCACCAATTTATCGAGAATGAGCTCAACATAGCGCGGCTCACCATAAGGTGCTAAGCCCATTAATTTGTATTCGCCAGAGTTTACTTTAAAGCCGCAATATTGCGTAAAAGCGGAATACAGCAACCCCAGAGAATGCGGAAAATTAATTTCTTGCAGTAGTTTGATTTCACCACTTTTTGCAGACCAAATAGAGCTTGTTGCCCACTCACCTACGCCATCTAAGCAAACCACCGTTGCCTCATTACATGGGCTCGGATAATAAGCCGCCGCCGCATGTGATTGGTGGTGTTCGGTAAATAATAACTGAGGCAATGAGAGTGTTTTCTTGAGTTTGCTTTTGGCTTCAGATAATTCAATTTCATGGGTTTGAGCGTAGTCTTGATAAACCACATTGGCTAATTCGGTTTTGAGCACTTGCTTTAAATATAGTTTTTCTTTTAACCATATGGGCATTGCCCGTACAAACGACCGATAGCCGCGTGGCGCATTCGCAAGGTAAGTTTCGAGCAAGCGCTCAAACTTAAGTAAGGGTTTATCGTAAAAAACAACTGAATCGACTTGTTCAAGCGTAAGGTTTGCCTGAGATAAACAATACGCAATTGCGTTAGCCGGAAAGCGAGGGTCATGTTTAAGACGCGTGTAACGCTCTTCTTGGCTTGCCGCCACTATAATGCCATCGACTATAATTGCTGCAGCGCTGTCGTGATAATAAGCCGAAATACCCAATATGCATTTGCTGGTACTTGTGTTTTTTACAGCATTTTCAGCCTTACTCGACATTACTTTCCTTAATTAACGAACGTTTAATCTGCAAACGATGAAATAGTGTGAATGCGCTCAATAATTTTGTATATTAACGCTTTATTAACACACTCGTATAATAACACTGCTGTAGAACAAAGTGAGCATTGAATAGGTATGCATTTGCGAATCAATTCGGTGTGTTTATTTTATCTTATGAGTATCATTATGCGCTCGTCCAAATGCTAGGCTATACATCAAACAAATGAAAACAGAAGTAGCTCCAACACTCTCCTTTAAACGCAAAGTCGCCTTTTATACGATTATGCTGCTTATTCCTGTTTTTATACTACTGATGCTTGAAGGTGGCCTGCGCTTAGTAGGTTTTGGTAAAGACAGCCCTTTGTTTATTGAAAACCCTGCCCACCCAGACTATTTATTAGGCCGGCCCGATGTGATGAACCGTTACTTCCCTTTTGCGAAAGTGAAGCCTAACGTAACCCTTGAAACTGATTTTTTCTTAAAAGAAAAGCCAGAGAACGGTATACGAGTGTTTGTGCAGGGAGGCAGTACAGCTGCAGGCTTTCCTTATGGTTTAGGGGCTTCTCTGGCCGGTTTTTTAGAATATCGCTTAAAAGAAAGCCTACCAAACAATCATGTAGAAGTGATTAATACGGCAATGTCTGCTGTGAACTCCCATACTCTGCTCGATTTTGCGGATGAAATTATAGAGCAACAGCCAGACTTAATCGTTATTTACGCGGGTCATAATGAGTTTTTAGGTGTCTTGGGCGCTAGCTCAAATTTTGCTACAAGCGATAGTTATTGGCTAACGCGTACAATGATTAGAATTAGAGACTGGCGTTTGTTTCAGTTGTTTCAGTGGCTGTATGCAGCCTTTCAAGCTGAACCAGACAATGCAAATATAATTTCCGTAAAACAAGATAATACGATGGGTCGGTCGATGATGGCTAAAGTTGCGGCTGACCAAAATATTGAGTTTGATAGCCCAGTTTACCGAGCGAGTATTAAACAATTTGATAAAAACATGAGCAGTTTATTGTCAAAGTATCAATCGGCTGGCATTCCTGTGGTTATTAGCAGCATTGCGAGTAACCATAAAGATCAAGCGCCCCTAAAAAGTAAAGATATTGCAGCAAACAGAATGCAGCTTTTGGCAGCCTTGCGGCAGAATAATAGCTTAGAAAAATCAGAGGTGAATAAAGCCTCGAAAAGTATTATCCATGAAACGTCGGCTGATTTGCATTTTGAATTTGCTAATATTGCACTCAAGCAAAATGTTCGGGATATTGCTGAAAAACATTTTGCACTTGCAGTTAAGCATGACTTACTGAAATTTAGAGCACCTGAATTAATAAACGAAAAAATACGTTCGCTTGCTTCGCGATATGATGCCCACTTTGCAGATGCAAAAGCGCGTTTAAAAAATAGAAGCCCAAGCAAAATAGTTGGCAACGAATCGATGCTTGAACACCTACACCCTAATTTACAAGGTTATTTTGTAATAAGCGATGCGATTTACCAAAGCATTCAAGAAAACAAGCTCAACAGTATTTGGAATACTAGTTGGACAAACATGCCGGCTCAAAAAGCATGGAACGATAGGTTAATACTGCCTAGCGAGGAGTACAACGGTTTCGCGATTATACAAAACCTTAAATCTGACTTCCCATTTGTTGATAGCCCGCAAAAAATAAAACTGCCTAAACCAACTAGCTACCCGCTTGAATTGGGCTTGCAACACTTTCAGAAACAGCTCGATTGGCAAGGTATGATGGAAAAAAACTTGGCGTATTATCGGAATCAAAACGACAAGGTAATGGTCTCAAAAACCCTACAGATTCTTGCAGATGCCGTTCCACATAATGGTATGTACAACATCCAAGCCGCAGAGGCACTCGATAAACTTCAGCGCCCTCACCAAGCGGTGTATTATTACAAACGCGCCATTAAAGCAGGGCTTGTTGATACTAGTGTTGAGACTCGAATAAACGAGATATTAAGCAAATGACACAGCAACACAAACCTATGCTGCCATCGGGTGGTAATCGCTTTTCGGGTTGGCTTGGTAATACTTTGCTCAAGGTTACCGGATGGCAGATAAAGGGAGAACTCCCCAACGAACCTAAATTAGTCATAGCAGTTGCACCGCATACTTCTAATTGGGATTTCTTTTTAGGCCTCGCAGTATTGTTTTCGTTGCGTATTCGTATTCGCTTTTTAGGCAAACACACAATATTTGTGCCGGGTATAAAGCAGTTACTTGAATCAATTGGCGGCATTCCAGTTAAACGTTCGGCTTCACATGGTGTTGTTTCGCAAATCGTTAACAAATTTAATGAACAAGAGAAGATGATTTTGGCAGTGGCCCCAGAAGGTACTCGCTCTCCTATTTTACCGTGGAAAACGGGCTTTTTGAGTATTGCTCATCAAGCAAATGTGCCTGTTTTATTGATTGGTTTCGATTTTGGGAAAAAACATGTCATCATTGGTCCGCTTATGAAAACACAAGGCGATACCCAAGCCGACATATCAATTATTTATAATTTTTTCCGACCTATTCAAGCTAAATATCCACAAGATGTAAAATATCCAGAAGCTTAGCAACAAGTCCATCAGTCACCTTTAAAACAACATCATAATGCACCCAATAAAAAAGCCGCATTATCAGAATAATGCGGCTTTTGCTATTTTAAACTAAGGCTTAGTCGACGGTAGTTACCGTTAGTGTCGGTTTATTACCGTCAGGACCTGTAACAGTAAACTTGTACGTACCTGCTGCAGCATCGGTAATACTTAAGTTTGCACTGTTACTGTCTTGGAACAGTACCTTGCCTTCACTAATAGTGACTTCAGACTCATCGTCGCTGGTCGCGCCCATGTTAATGGTAGTGTAATCAGTATTCGCCACCTTGAAGAAAGCGTCGCCTGCTTCAAGGGCAATTTCAACTGAGTACGTGCCATCATTGTTATACACGAGTGGATTAGCTTCTGCCCATCCATTCATGTTGCCACGGATAAACGCTTGTTCACTAAAGAACTCCTCGTTGAATACTCTTACTTTAAGCGACTCTGAGTCATTAAGGTCAAAGAATACATTGTAAGTGCCGGCGTCAGTAATGTTCATTACTAAGTTGTCGCCACCTTGCACAATTTCGCGTTCTACGCCCACTTCAACTGTAGCATCACTGCCCGACTCAGCCCCTAAATTAACAGTGTCGTAATCGATGTTGGCAATCTTGAAGTTATGCTCTTGGGCTGTTAACTCAATATTGCGGCGATAGACTAAACCACCTTCGTATTGAAGTTCTTCAGTCGCATCCCAGTTGCCGTTTAATCCACGCACATACACAGGGAAGTCATAAGGCTGCTCGTTGCTCACGGTTAATACCGGGTTATCAGTATCGCTCGCATTTAAGCTGAACAAGTAGAAACCTTCAACGCTTGAAGTAAAGGTAAGGTTACCACCTCTATTTAGCGTTTTGGCTTCGTCTTCAGTGACTGTGCCATTGTCGTTACCTAAGTTAACATCGCCGTAGTCAATATCAGCAATTTTAAAGTCGATAGACTGCATCGCGGTCATTTCAAAAGTCACTTCGTATACGCCTTCACCTTTATACGTAAGCGGATCAGTCGCATTCCAACCGTTAATGCTGCCTCGCAGGTAAATGGTAGCGTCACCATAAGGAACAACATCTGGTGCACCTTGAGTTGCCAAGGCAGACAAACCAAGACCCTGCATCGCGCCTTGAGGCTTAACAAATACGGCAACCGTCATCGCTGGCACTGTGAACTGACCTTTAACTGTGTCGCCATCAGTAGTGTCAGTGAATGACGCATCGCGTACTGTTGGGTCAACCGAGTTAACAAGCGTATCGTGCAGCTCAAAGCCGGCAGCGGTAAGCACTTCAATCGACTTCTCTTCATAGCCTGAGTTAATCACAACCATAATTGCATCGTTCTCGCTATCAAGATCGGCTAGCACTAAATCGCTATCTGGGTTTGCACCATCGTCGATACTCATCGCTATCAAACCTTGTTGCTGGCTTGAGCCGATGTTGTGGAAACCAACGCGCTGTTTGATATCATCAGCGGTTGTTAGTCTAAACAACTTGCTATCGGTACGAATACTTAATAGCTCTTTAAACACTTCGGAAGCAAATTCAATTTCGTTCATGCCCGCAGCACGCTCAGGCGCATTCATGAATTGTGAAATTTCTTCCCAACGGCCTTGGTTGTCCTGCGCTAATGGTAGGCCAATGTTCCAGTTGTTGGTTTGCTTAGTGAAATCAACGTAGTTGAACCAGTCGCCTGCATCAAAAGTGTTGCGGTCCATTGATTTAGAACGTAACAAGTCGGCACCCATCTGGAAGAACGGAATACCTTGTGACATTAGCGTAATTCCGAGGCCAACATTTTGAGCGCGTACGCGTTCAGCTAGCGTTAAATCACTTGGCAAAGTGTAATTGAATTGGTCCCAAAGCGTTTCATTATCGTGCTTAGATATGTAGTTGATAATGTCTGCTGGGTCTTTAGCGTAACCACCTAAGTTGCTTGTTTCAGTGTCATTACCACTTGAAGTTTTTAAAACAAAATCGTCTAGTGTGCCTGCCAAAGCAGACTTAACGCGGTCTTGTGCATTAAGCGCATCATCACTTGCTTCACGACTAAAGATTTGACCTTGTCTTACATCTTCACGAATGCGGTCGTTGAATGTACCAATTTCGGTACCTGCCATATTGAATTGGCTAGCAATTTCAAAGTCACCATAAGGTGCCGTGTTTTTGCCCCAACCTTCTCCATAGAAATATACGTCTTCGTCAACTGCTTTCACTGACTCAAACAACTCAACCATTGTGGTTTTAGATGCTTGACTCATTATATCGAAGCGGAAGGCGTCAAATTTGTATTGCTCAGACCACATTAATAGTGAGTCTTCCATGAATTTTTCCATCATGCGATTGCGCGGCTCGGTATCGTCGCAGCATGTTTCACGCACAATATCACCGGTTTCGATGGTGTATCGATGGTAATAACCCGGTACAACTTTATCAAATACTGAGTTTTGGAATAAACCTGATGCGTTTGTATGGTTATACACAACATCTAATGCCACTCGTAAACCAACACTATGCAACGCTTGGTTCATCGCACGCATTTCTTTGATACGTGCAGTACTGTCAGCATCTGAAGAATAGCTGCCTTCAGGCGTATTAAAGTGCTTAGGATCGTAGCCCCAGTTAAACAAATCAAAGTTACGTAACTGCTCAGTAAACTCTTGTGCTTTACCCGGTTCAGTTAGCACGTTTAAGCTCTGATAGTACTCTTCAATCGTTAGTGTGCGCTCTGTGTTGTCGTTACAAACAGCAGACGACGGTGTTAAGGCGCAAAACTCTTGAATAGTGCTAGTCCACTCAACAGTGCGCGC
>CAZXTD010000152.1:0-10125 GCA_964643575.1 uncultured Glaciecola sp.
CCATATTAATGTGCCTACCCACCACCGCCGACAACACAATAGTCAGCGCAAACATGTGACCCGCTAAGCTTATCCCAAACGCAAAATTATCTCGCTCGCCTAGTTCTTCCCTAACGCTGACCTTTTTAAGATACCCCGACAATGACCTGATTAAAAACAACAAGGCTATTGCTATACCAACATCAATTGCCAAGTACACCAAAAGGTTGTTTGACAATGGGATAAGCTTTACCAGTTGTTCCATGTAACGTGTTCCTGTTTGTTGAGTAAGCACAAATTATTCTTAAATATAAAACCGCAAAAAACAGCACAAGCGCACTGGCAGTTTTCACGGCGCAAGAAGAAAGTCTAATCCGCTTCTGTTGTCGCGCATCAATTGCCTATATAGTATGTTGCTATGACTGATTACGCAAAAGTTTACCCTAAAATTACGATGCCGATTGTTCCCAGTTCACTTATGCAAATTGCGCAACAACATTTCGCGCAACTGCTTGAAAAAAGCCAAGGGCTTGCCGTCAACCAAACTGACCTCGCGCAATACAAAAATGAAATACTGACTTGTTTTGCAATGAGTGATTTTGTTTCAAGAACGGCGCTTCAATACCCTAAAGAATTTATCGACGCTTTACCTCAACTTATGCGAAAAGACGCGATAAGTGCTGATTTCCATCTGGACAACCTTAAAGCCAGTTTTCCGCCGGCAAATGAAATAGCTAACGAGCAAGAGGCAATACATACTCTTCGCAAACAAAGACAATTAAGCATGCTAAAAATAGCATGGTGCGACATTTGCGGCACACAAACTACCCAAACATCACTTAAGGCCACATCAAAACTAGCTAACTATTTAATATGCCGCGCATACGAATTGGCATTTAATAGCCTAACCGAGCGCTTTGGCCAGCCAGAAAATAATCAGCAATTGCTTATTTTAGGCATGGGTAAATTGGGCGGCGAAGAACTTAACTTTTCATCTGATATCGATTTAATTTTTACTTACCCAAGTTCAGGCAATACGCAAGGCGGCAGAAAGTCGACCGAGCATCAAGCGTATTTCACTAAGGTCGCACAAAAGCTGATTCAGCTACTCGACACCATTACTTACGGTGGCCAAGTTTATAGGGTCGATATGCGCCTTCGGCCGCTAGGCGACAGCGGCCCGCTTGTATTGCCGTTTAGCGCCTTTGAAACCTACTACCAAGAACAAGGCCGGCAGTGGGAACGCTTCGCTATGCAGAAGATGCGTATTATTAATGACACGCCTTTTAATGATGAACTTTACGATATTGTGCGGCCCTTTGTTTATCGCAAATACATCGACTACACCACCTTAGAGTCGATAAGAGAAATGAAGCTCCTTATCGAAAAAGAAGTAAAACGCCGGCAAATCAGTAACAATATAAAATTAGGCAAAGGCGGTATTCGAGAGGTCGAATTTTTCGTTCAGAGTTTGCAGTTGATTCATGGCGGGCGCACACCCAGTTTGCAAACGCCATCTATATTGCAAGCAATGCAGCGCTTGCAAGAAGAGGACTTACTCGACCCTAACGTTCATCAACAAATAAAAAGTGATTACCTTTACCTGCGTCGTACCGAACATTTTTTACAAGCCTTCAACGATGAACAAACGCAAACCCTACCCCTCGAAGAACATCACGATAATGCGAGCGCCATCGCAAATATGCACAACGGCGACACCCCTGTCGTTCTATCCCAAGATCAAAAAGATGAATTACGATTAACTGCTCTACTTAAAGAAAACGAAGCTGCAGATGCTCCACAACACGGATATCGCCAAAACATCAAAACTTGCATGAAACGAATTAATCGGATTTTCAAGGATGTTATCGAAGATGCCAACTCACCACGCGCCGACTCTGAAAACGATGCCGACTCTAGTAACGACGACAAGTTCTTTGAAGACCTTTGGTTAGTGGAATTCAGTCAAGAAGAGTTTACTGTTACCCTCTATGAGCACAACTTATCCGAGCAAGGGTCCAATACTCAAAAGCTAAACGAATCGAGCGCAGCCTATTTATACGATTGCCTCACCAACTTCAGAAAAAAGACCGAGCGCAGCGGCGTTAGCCAACGTGCACTTAAATCTATTAATCGCCTAATGCCACTATTATTAAGTGAATTTGAAGTGTTTGAAGGCAAATTTAGCCAACACGAAGTCATGGGCGTATTCATCATACTCAATACTATAAGCGGCAGAGTAACCTACATTGATTTGCTGCTCGAAAACCCTGAAGTTCGCGCTAGACTCCTACGCTTATGCCGCAAGAGTTTATGGGTAAGTGAACAAATTTCGCAGTATCCTTTGTTACTCGATGAGCTTTTACACCCGCTGTACTTAGACAAAAACGAAACCAGCCTAGATGAATGGAAAACTAATTGCGCAGACGAGCTACGTCAAACCCTATTGAGAGTTGAAATTGAAGATGTAGAATTACTAATGGAAACCCTTCGCGCGTTTAAGCACACTAATCAATTGCGAATAGCCGCGGCCGATATTTCAGGCACGCTAGCTATCAATCAAGTAAGCGATAAACTGACCTTGTTAGCAGAAGTAATCATGCATCAGGTCATCGAATATGCTTGGCAGATAACGGTACAAAGCTTTGGCGCACCGCAATGCAAAGAACAACCTCACGCATCATCGCCAAGCAAGTATTTCGCGCTCATCGCCTACGGCAAGTTTGGCGGCATAGAGCTCAGCTATGACTCCGACCTAGACGTAGTATTTTTGCACAATGCAGACCTTAGTTTATCCACCGACAACACTGGCACCCGAAAGCATCTATCTAATCAAGAGTTTTACATCAAGCTCGTGCAACGTATTTCACAAATATGCACCACTAAAACCTACAGCGGTATTTTGTACGATATAGACTTACGTTTAAGACCCTCAGGCAATTCAGGACTGCTAGTCAGTCATATCGACTCCTACAGCGACTACCAACACAACAAAGCATGGACATGGGAGCACCAAGCCATGGTAAGAAGCCGTGCGGTTTATGCTGATATTGAACTAGCAAAAGCATTCAACAATGTGCGCGCTTCCATTATTGCTTTGCCACGAGACGCAAATACCTTACGCAAAGAGGTACATGAGATGCGCAACAAAATGAGAGACCATTTACTCAAAAGCAATCAAGAAAAAATTGATCTTAAGCAGTCGTATGGCGGCATAGTCGATATCGAGTTTTTAGTGCAGTACTGGGTGCTATTGAACGGTCAATATAAAGCTGAAGATGAATCTACAGGCGCATTAAGCAGATGGTCGGATAACCTCCGCTTACTCGACACATTGCAAGCGCATGGTTTAATTAGCACAGCACAAAAACAAACGCTTTGTGAAGCATACTTGTTGCTACGACATACCAATCATCGAGTACAGCTTGCAAACCAGCGTTCTGCTCGCAAAAGCAAGAAGCTTGAAGCAGCAATGCAGGCAGTGACGAGTGAGTACAATCGTGTGTTTAACAATTTGTAGAAATATTAGTGAAGTGTTGGCGATTAAATAAAAGAAAGCACGAATACACACTAGTACTCTTGAGAATAAGAACCTTGACTCTTTTCACAATTTTTAGCAAGGTATTCTGTGGTTTTATCAGTGATCACCATCGCGCGTTTTTTAAAACAAAAGTAAACGGCAATAGGATGGTCAAAATTTGCGTCTACTGCACCTGCAATTTCTTCCAACATACCTGGCACAGTGCCAGTCGCGATAAACCTGTCACGCACAATAAAATCTTGATTTAAATCCCACACCAAGGTGTAACCCGCTTCTGCAACAAAACGCTTAGCCTCTGTTCGAAGCGTACTGTCGGTCGCAAAGGGACGTTCTTTGTATTCACCTTCCCAGTCAGACGTAGGCGGGTAGTTTTTCTCGGTTATTCTTGATATACGCTGACCTAATGGTTTGCTCTCTTCATCAAGCACAATAACATAATCGCCGTAGCGTTCTTTGATTGGGTCTCTGGAGGTCATTCTAAATTCAGCGTAAAACTTGCTAACGCTCGACGCTACAGAACTTACTGAGCCACCACCATCATTATTTGAGTCTGCAGACGCGCTACCAGGCTCAGGCACATATAATAAAAATGCTAGTGCTCCGGCCATGACTGCTATCATCACAAAGATGCGTTTTAGCCAAAAACTGGTCATATTAGTCTTTGCCATAAGGGTCAAGTATTACCTTTATTGCCGGTTATAAGATTCATCTAACACTAGCGATGTTTAGAAGTGTCGTCAGATATCTGGCAAAACTTAACAGGCTAGTAAAAAGACTCTGGGGCCTCTGGCGGCCTCGTTTTAAAACGCTTATGCATCCATAAATAACTTTCGGGTTGTTGTTCAACAAGCCCAAGAATATCTTGGTTTAAACGCGTTAAAGCTTCTTCTGCTTCTGTATCGGCAAAATAATCAATTTCTGAAACAAACTTAACCACATATCCGCCGTCTGTAAATTGAGACGTTACTAAGTAAGGCACAGCGTTGGTCCGGTCAGCAAACATTAAAGTGGCAGTCGTGGTCGCGGTTTTGGCGACTCCACCAAATGGCACAAAAGTAGACTGCTTAAGCCCGTAGTCTTGATCGGGTAAATACAAGCACAGCTCGCCTTCATTCATTGCTTGTATTAAAGCCTTGGCGTTGCGCTTATGGATCATGTACTTATTTGAGCGATTGCGCCCGTGGTATTGCAAATAATCCATCAGCGGGTTGTTATGTTTGCGATAAAACGCAATCGACTGATGCGCATAACCCACGCCCCTACAAGCAAACTCTAAATTTACATTGTGCAGGGCTAAACCAAACACCCCTCGCCCACTCTCTAAAATTGGCTTTATTTTGTCAAAGCCTTCTACTTTGCAGTATTTTTGCACGCGCTTTGCTGGCCACCACCAGCCCATGGCTGTTTCAAAAAGCGCCATGCCGGTTCGCTCAATATTCGCCTGAAAAACAGATTCAACCTTTTGGGAAGACCATTGCGGAAAACACAAAGCAATATTCGTTTTAGCAACAGCGACTCGTTTAGGCGCTATTTTGATAAGTAAGCGCCCAAAGCCTCGCCCCATTTTACGTATAATTGGGTAGGGTAATTGAATCAATAAAAACAAAATGGCGGCGCCAATCCATATGAGCCAATAATTAGGAAGTAGAAACCGCCAAGAAAAACGAGGCGCAACAACAGACTTGGGTGACAAAATATTTCCTCAATATAAACGATGATATAGCTTAACCGACAAAACTATTACACACAAACACACTCAGAATATGTTTATGAAATATTGAGGAAATTTAGGTTGAGGACAGCAGCAAAGAGCGTTTAATAATTCTTCAGGATGGCTTTCAGCTTTTTCTCAAAAGCTTCATAATGACTCGCCGACTCATAATCAAAGCGATACTGGTTATGAAAACCAAAACTCAGTTTTACGAGGGCATCTTCAATATAGAGGGTGTAACCGTCAAAATCGGTATAAGCAACAATGCCATCTAATTTATATTGTTCGTTTTCTTTGTCGCCATGTTGTCTTACTTTTTCAAACACCGATAACAAAAACTTGCTGTCTAACTCATTTTTCATGTGCCGCCCGCAGTCATATAACTATTATTATTTATAACGATTTAAAACAGGCTTAGATCAACGGATACTGCCAAGCACAGCGTACAAAAAATGGGAGGGTATTAAAAATTAAGTCTAAACCCGATATAAGCCGCATTGGCAGACAGGCCATCTTGCCCCTGAATATGCTCAACTTCTAAACGTAGCATAGTGGAGTGGTGAATATAAAAATCAAACCCAAGGCCTACTATGCCCGCAATTTTGCTATCGCTGCTTTGGCACAATACTAGGTTATTATTTTGGCTTAGCGTGTTACTCGTTCCTGCACAGGCATCGCCCATGTCCAAATAGTCTTTGCTCACATCTGCGCGCATAATACCAATACGATAAAACAGCTCGCCATGACGATTACGCGCTTTACCCAAGGCCGATAAAGTCACCGCGGAAATTTCTTGGCTACCATTATCAAGGGTGAGTTCGTTCATTTCGAGACGCTTTTCGCCCAGCATCTGAAACCCCACTTCCACGTTCCATTGTGCGCCTAACTCATAACCCACTCCCACTTTATAACTAAAAGCATCGAGGCTTGCCTCATCCATGTCATTGGCTGCATAACCAGCTGCTAGAATGCCGTAGAATGTATCATCTTTGGCGATAGCAGCAGGCATGCCAACAAAGAGTAATAAAGAAGCTACAAAAAGCGAAAATTTCATGTCGATACCTAAAAGTAATAGTGTTTCGTATTTATAATAGGTATCGGCAGGAAGGCTTATTTAGTAAAGGGAAATGTGAGCGGTTTGCTTAGAAAAAATACTCTACGCTTAGCTTGATATGATCGTCTCTGCTAATAGGATAAATAGGGTCAACTTCGACGCTTGAAGAGAAGAAATAACCGTTAACCGACAAGCGCCAGTTTTGATTTAAACGGGTCGAGCCTTCAATAAGGGCCGAATATGAACCCGAGTCATCTAGGTCGCGCACAAAGCCAAGCAAAACTTCAGAGCCCGCAAAATCATTAAGCTGTAAACGAGCACCCACCATTAAATCATTTTGGCCCCATATAAAGGCTTGCCCTTCTCGCTCGTCATATTGGTGTTCTAATAACCAACCTAGGTTGTAGCCGGTCTCATAAAAGTTAACCAAGGTGTATTCTAAACCTGCCACATAAGCCGAAAATTCCTCTTCGAGTATTTTGCCGTGAATTGCTTCAAGCTTTAATAGCAACGAATTATAAACGTACATTGCGTCAATGCTGTATTGCTGCAGTTGGTTGTATTGTGGGCGCAAGGAAGGTAAAGCTTGCCCCTCGATTGAGTCGTCGAGCACAAGCTGTATTTGCGGTAAGCGCGAGGTGCCATCAAAATAAGCTAAGCCAAGCTCTAAGTTGCCAATTGACTGCTGCCAACGTACGGCATAGTCAATATTAGACTCTTCGTCTTCAGACTCATAAATAGGATTGTCGGTATCAATGGGCAGTGGCCCGCGCAAACGTCCGTCTACACCCGCAAATGTGCGCTCTCTAAAATAAGGCATTACGTAAAAGCTGATAGCGCCGGTATCTAATAAATAACGCACATCAAGCATAGGCTGGCCAAGTTTATCTTCGTTATCGATAGACTCAACAAAGTCGGTTTGGTTAATGATATCAACTAAATGCAAAGACTCTGTTTGTCCCCAAAACACTTTACCGATGCCTGCTCGGACTTCCCAATTATCAAAGTAGTAAGAAACAAGCAACTCTCGCACATCAATGTGGGTGCGTTCGCTGTCGCGCTGGTCTAAACGTGCAAATGGTTTAAAGGTGACAAAGCCGTCACCAACAGAAGTCTCGAACTCGGGGGCTAGCACAAGCGAGGCTTGGCTATTAGCTTGCTCAAAATAAAGGCTGTCTTCAGGAAAGTAGCGTTGTTCAATTGCGACGCTACCTGCATATTGAACCTGTGCGAGCGCAGTACCGTGTATTAATATGCAGCATAGTAAAGTTACCAAGATAAAAACTGTTTTAGTTGTACCCAAATTTACTACGTTGTTTTGCATAAAGTATTCTCCACTGATAAACCATGATTGCCGCGTTCATTTAATGCTATTCGTTGGCAGTCTTTACAACACTATTGTCAGACCAACAGACGCATATGTGCCTTATCGGCAATCTGCGCCCACTCTGCAATTTAATTGAGAGTAACGGCTCATTTCTGTGGCAGCAAACAAATACTCTTTTGCCCTCCATGACTTTCTTGAAAACTTCCTCTTCAGTTCATTTATAAGCGATGCGCCTACTAATACAAAACAGACCAGCGGGCCAAGCGCCTTAATCGCTCATTTAATGCACAATTTAAGACTAACGTAGCCTACGTAAGGCGTTTTTATCAAAGTCAGATACGTCAAACCCTGTTTTAAATTCGATATCCTTAGTTAACAAGGTAGTGCTTTTCCCCGTCTGCACATTTTCCATATCGGCGCGCAATGCTCGCCAATATTTACCCAAATACTGCTGATATTCGGTAGGACGAAGAATTTTTAGAAGCGAATTTTTACGATCGTAAAACTCTACTTGTTGCACTCTATAGTGCGCTTTATCAATCCATACCAATTGGCGCGAATAACCAGAGTATTTATCTGTCGGAATTTGCTCAATCACATAACTGTCTTCGCCATTAATTGTTTCGTCTCTTAGATAAGCAAACGTAAACTTTTCAATTTCAAACGAAGTCATGTCTTCAAAAGCAAATTCACTGCCCATAAAGGGGCTCGATTTATTACGGGTTGCAATACGTTTAACGCGTTTAACCGCGGGTAAGTAAATCCACTGATCGTCGGGCCCAGACACTTTTGAAAAGCTCAAAAATGCCGTACCGGCAACGTCGCGAGGTTGGTCAAAAATTGTCAACGACTTATCACCATCGTCGGCTATTTCTAGAGTTTTTACTCTTATCTCCCGAATCGACTCGTCGCCGCTTGGGTTTCGCAAAATCATTTGGGTTTCGGCGCTGGTGTCTGTCCAGCCTTCGTCGCGCTTTTTAATTTCTTTGGCTATTTCGAGGCCTTTTGCTGCGTCACGAGCAATTGCATTATTGCTCAACGACATGCTAAGCAGTAATGCGGTGCACACAAACAAAGCAATGCTAAGCTTCTGAAGATTCGGCTTCTGGTTAAGCTCAGGTAAAAGGAATCGAGCCACAAGCACCTGTTTCTTTATAGTCGCATTTAAATTGGGCATAAACATCTCTTTAATAATTAAGTGTCTAATAAGCGTTAACGGCCTATAAATTTTAAGGTTTAGAGTAACAGCTTTTAAGCAATGCTTTCTAATTTCGTCTTAATTTCACTATTTTACCTGTGTTTAATCAAGCTGTTTAGCAAAAACCGAATAAGCCCTAATACCTGAGTATGGCGATGTATACCTCAGGGCATAACTGACAGGTTTACTGTACACCGGTTAAACATTAAGCAGTTAAAAAATTTTGACCTTATAAATTTTTTGTGTTTTCATGTGAACATCAACTGGTCAGATGAGCGGATAAGTTAAATATGAGTTTACGAACAAACCTTAAAAAAGTACTACCACCAATTTCAGTTACCGAGCAAGAAGCACTTGATGCCGGTGATGTGTGGATTGAATCGTCGATATATCAAGGTAAGCCCGACATGGCTGGCCTTCGTCAAATGCCTCAGGCTAAGTTAAGTGCCGACGAGCAAGCATTTTTAGACGGTCCGGTAAAAACCTTACTTGCCATGATTGACGACTATGAGCTGCAAAACAGCCAGCACATACCCAAAGACATTTTAGACTTTTTGGGCAAAAACAAGTTTTTCGCGATGATCATCCCCAAGCAATTCGGCGGATTAGAGTTTAGCCCCTATGCTAACTCGACTATCGTGACTACCATTGCTTCGAAAAGCGGCGCGATTGCGGTTACTGTAATGGTGCCCAACTCTTTAGGCCCAGGTGAGTTGTTAATGCATTATGGTACTGAAGCACAACAAAACCAGTGGCTACCAAAACTTGCCGTAGGTGAAGACATTCCATGTTTCGCACTTACTAGCCCTGAAGCTGGCTCAGACGCAGGCGCCATTCCTGACGCGGGCATCGTGACTAAAGGCATGTACAACGGCGAAGAAGTACTCGGTTTATCAGTAACTTGGGACAAACGTTATATTACGCTTGCACCCATTGCGACCGTTCTTGGCTTAGCCTTTAAAGTATTTGACCCAGAACAGTTACTCGGCGACCAATTGGAGCTTGGTATTACTTGTGCCTTGTTACCGAAATCTCACCCAGGTGTTGAACTTGGTAACCGTCACGATCCTATGGGCGTGACTTTTTATAACGGTACTACACGCGGTAAAGACGTATTTATACCGATGGACTTTATCATCGGTGGTCAAAAGAACATCGGCAAAGGCTGGCAAATGCTTGTGGCTTGCTTAGGTGCAGGTCGCGGAATTTCGCTACCTGCGATGGGCGTAGCAACTGCCCAATCAGCTTTTAAGTCGACAGTAGAATATTCATTTGTTCGTGAACAATTTGGTTTGCCTATCGGTAAGTTTGAAGG
>CAZXTD010000153.1:0-10026 GCA_964643575.1 uncultured Glaciecola sp.
CTCTGTTAGTACTCTTCATTCGTTAGTGTGCGCTCTGTGTTGTCGTTACAAAGTGCAGACGTCGGTGTTAAGGCGCAAAACTCTTGAATAGTGCTAGTCCACTCAACAGTGCGCGCTGGATCTTCATTAACAGTCGCAATGTCGTTAGCTGGCAATACATGAAAATGCGTTAAACCCGCTTCTTGTAACTCGGCTAAATGCTGCATAGGTGCAGATTCTAGCTCAGTAAAGGCCATGTACTTACCACGATTCGCTTCTGAAGTAGACTCATCACGTACGCTGAAGTTACGAATATGACCTTCATATATCACGATATCTTCAAAGTTTGCTACCGTCGGAATGCTGTGGTCATCCCAGCCTTCCGGTTTAAGGTCGTCATCGTCTAAGTTAACAAACTGCGAGAAACGGCCGTTTACAGACAAGCTCACTGAATAAGGGTCAGTCACGTCAAGCACTTCAACTTGGTCGTTAACTGGCGAATAAACCGTAACTTCAAAACGATATAACTGACGGTCAAGGCTGGCATCACCATCGTACGACCAAACACCTGTGTTTTCGTCAAGGTTCATTGGTAAGGTAGACGTTAGTACTTTACCTGAATTGTATATTTTAAGGTCAACATTTTGAGCAGTTGGCGCCCAAACTGCAGTGCTAATGCCACTGTCGGTATACGTAATACCTAAAGTTGCTTCGTCTGCATCTGCATCGCCTTTGGTGTAGATTTCGTCAAGTACGTTTGCAATTTGTAAGCGCGTTGCAGCAACGAGTTTACCGTCTGCATCGTAGCCACCCACAATTGCTTGTGTTTTAAGCACGGCTTTTGCGTCATCAGTTGTCCATGCACCTGCAAATGCAGGCAAGCTGTTTAAATGCGGCGCAATCATCTCTTGCTCAGCAGATAAATCAACGGCACTTAAATCAGCACTTGTACTATTAATAACGCCGTCTTCAAGGGTTATTTCAATAGCGGCGTCAGCAGAATAATGCAGCTTGACTGAACTTATTAATGACGTGTCAACATCCCACAATATGGTTTGTGCGTCTAGCCAATGTGCTTGCGTACCTTCAATTGATACTGGCTGCTCGCCCAACGAATCAATTGGAAATTCAAAGAGAGTCGGCACGCCAGACAAAGTGAAGTTCATGCGCGCAAAACGCGGATCATCTTGTGAAAGATTACCTTGGAAGTCGCCACCGCCCAGTTCTTTACCCGCATCGTCTGTCCCGATATGGATAATAAAGTTATGACACGCGCCGTCGGTACCTGCGTAACCGGGTTTTAAATCAAGTACCCAATATGCCCCGTAAGTCGGGTCAATACCGGTATGCACGCGGCCATTTTCCCAAGCGGTGTCGGGGTCGGCATAGGCATCACAGGCGTCATTGCTCCAAGTATGCAAACGCCAGCCTTCATAGGCAGAATCATTTGCTGTGTTAGTTGCGTCTACATCAGCACGGTTGTAATACAACACGGCTTGGTCTGCAGCCGGGAAAAACACCGGCTCTGGCAATGCTGAGTTAAAGCCAACTACGCAAGCGTCGTTGCTAGCGTTAGGTACGGTAGGCGCTGGGCACTGTATAGGTGGCGGTGCCACACAAGCTGTGCCTGCTTCGTTAGGGAAGTTAGGCACGTTACAACTGAGTATTTCGGCCCCCGATTCTACTTCAGAACCGCCACATCCCGACAGTACGATAGAAGCAACAACTAACAACATTGCTCCCATTGTTTTGCGTAAATTAACCATGGTTAATAGCTCCACTATTGTATTGCTTATATTCTTTGATTGAGCGTTTTGTCGCTGCGTATTTTTGTTTAAAGTGCTCATAATGAATACGTCACCCCAAGGAAGTACTGGGTACCAAAATATTGAATGGTGCCGGTAATATCCTCTTGCCCAAAATAACTCCGAGTTGGCTCGTCGGTTACGTTGTTCGCTTGAAATAGCACGCCTAAGTTGTCATTAATTTCATAAGAAGCTTGAAAATCAACGACTAACTCAGAGTCAAAGTTTACGACTTGCGCATTTATTGCTACCTGCTGTGATACAAACGGGTCGCGATAGCGCGCATTTATGCGTGTTTCAAAACCTTCGTATTCCCAAAAAACCGTGCCCGACAGTACCGTTGGCGATAGGCCAGGTAAGTCACTTGAATAGATACCTTGGTTTGGATCGGAAATACGCGTGATTTCAGTTTCGGTGTACGAGTAACTTAAGTTGCTGCCTAGGCCTGCCCATAGGTCGGGTAAAAAGCTGTAGATTTGCGTATACGACACTTCGAGGCCGCGAATATAACCGCCTTCACCGTTGTTAACCGCTGTGGTGTATGCACCATCGACAACAGGCACTGTGGTTGTAAGCGGCAAACCGTTAGCATCAAGTACCGGTATTAGCGTACCGTTACCGTCATCTTCTTGTACTTCGAGGTCAACCGTGTCTGGCACATCAAAGCCATTAGCTCTAAAGTCGTAAGGGTCGGTTGTGCTGCGGTCAACAAACGAACGAATATCTTTATAGAAACCTGCAATGGCGACTGCGCCGTCGGTATCGGTAAAGTAATATTCGTAAGAAATATCGTATTGATTAGCATAAAACGGACGCAAATAAGGCGAGTTATCACTTTGTCCGCTAACTGAGGCTTCGCCAGTTACGGTAATTTCACCCGTATCAATATCACGTTCAGCTAGGGGCAAGTTAACGCGTACGCCGGTGTTCGCAAACATTTCGTTGATTGGCGCTCTACCCATTACTTTTGCAGCTGCAAAACGTAAGTACGAATTGTCAGTAAGCTGAAAGTTTAGGTTTAAAGACGGTAAATAATCAGTGTAATTATCTTCTAATATCACTGATCGGAATTGGTCGCTGACTAAACCGACTTCATCTCTAATTAGCTGTGCCCCAGCCTCAACATCGCCACCTACGTTTTGCAAAAATGTAGAGGCTTGTTTTGAATCGACCATACGGACACCAAGGTTACCTGACACAGGTAAACCCGCAATTTCCATATCTAGGTTGGCCATGACATAAGCTGAAGTTACTTCTTCGTATACTTCACCACTTTGCAATACAGACCATGACGTATCATTGCCAAGTACTTCGCCTTCTGGCGCATTAACTACTCCGTCAAAACCACCCCACGTTTGGCGTGGTTGAGGCACACCTTGCGGGAACCATGCATTTAGCGCTTGGTCGAGATCAACGGCTAAATAGCTTGGAAAATAACCAAATTCGCCTTCCCAATTGACTACTTCAACCATGTCTTGGGTTAGTCGCAAAGGAGGCTGTGTAGATGAAAAGCTAGAGTCACTGCCGTATTCATAAACTGAGCGGTCGTTAGTGTAAGTTCTGTCTGAATAACGAGCACCAAATTCAATTGAACGTACCCAATCATTTTCTAGTTGATATTCAAAGTCCATGCGATAAGCATCTAACTTATCTGAGTTTTGGAAAGGATAGATACCGTATTTTGATACCAACACTTTGTCGATGTCAGAAAAAGCTTCTGCTTGGTTAAAACCAACGTCGGGCAGGTTTAAACCATTGAGTAAATAAGAGATAGAAATATTCGTATCAAGCTGAGGGTCAGCAACCGTTGCGTCTTCTGCCACCAATGACCATAAGAGGCCGTTACGGAAATCACTTTCTGCAGATGAACTTGAAATATCAATGTTAACTGACCAATCGTCAGTAATTTGCCAATCAGCGTTTAAACCTAAGTTTTTAATTTCATCAATTTCTTTGTTGTCATCGTTGGTGAGTTCTACTCTGGTAAAACCACTGCTTAAACGATTGAAAGTACCGCCGGTCACAAAGTTATCAACAATTGTCTCATTGCCGATGGCCACGTTAGGCGCTTCAAGTTTTACCCTAAAGCCTCGTGCAAAAGCTTCTGAATCAAACTTAGAATAAAATGCATCTGCTTTAAGCGTAAAGTTATCAACGGGGTTCCACTCAATACCTAATACATAACCGTCACGGGTTTCAGCGCCGCCGCGGTGCTGCAATTCAAAGCCTTCGCCGACTCTTTCGCAAGCAACACACTGGCCTTCTGGAGCTTGATTAGGGTTAAAGTTTTCTGTATCCCCTTCTACACCGTCAACATCGAGTTCGCGGTTATAAGCAAAGCCAACAAATTGCGTCGATACGCTGGGTTGGAATAAACGCGCATAACCAAGTGCTACGCCAAGCGTATCATCTAAAAATTTACCTTGATAAGCAAAACTTAAACGATGGCCAAATTCGTCAGCGTCTGATATTTCACCCGCACGGTCATTAAACATGCCGCGTACATTTACGTTAAACTGATGCTGTTCATCTATTGACAAAGGGGAAGCTGTTTTAAGCTCAACCGTACCAGCAACACCACCTTCAATTAAAGAAGCTTTTGGCGACTTATATACCGCACCCGAGGTAATCAGCTCTGAAGGATATTGGTCAAATTCAATAGAACGGCTGCCACTTGTCGATACCTGCTCACGACCATTTAAGGTAGAGAATACAAAATCACCTGATAAACCACGTATGTTAATTTCAGCCGCTTGGCCACCGGTACGCACTGCCGATATACCTGGCAAACGTGTTAATGCATCAGCAATAGAAACGTCGGGCAAGCCCCCTAAATCGTCTGCTGATAGCTGCTCGGTGACGGTGTCACTAAAGCGCTTGGCGTTTAGTGATTTTATTAAGCTTGTACTAAAACCTCTAACCTCAATGACTTCTAACGACTCGTCGTCTTTCTCAGTCCCTTGATCAGTGTCTTGTGCGTATAACGTCGTGCTCCCGAGTAATAATCCACTGGCGATAAGCGCGCTCGTGATCATATTGGGTTTAAATTTGTTCATACGTGTGTCTCATATAATTAGAATGTTGTGTTAACGGTTGCTAATTGCGCGGTATTCATTGACTTTGTGTGCATGGAAGTGTGTCCATGCGTTAGTGGTGTTAACCCTAACTAAATTGATTAAGTCATGTTTGAGACGCAATGAGCCTAAGATCGTCGACCGAAATATTACATTTTTAATATCTTATTAACATCTACATGCATACGTATGCACACTATGAATACGTATGCATGCATTCCATAAATACAAGAAATACCATCGCGTTGAGAGCGTGAAAATTAACGTGGGTTTAGGTGGATTTTAGCGTTTAGCAGCTACTTAAGCTTGCTTTACTAACGACAAAAAAAGGGCTTTAATAGCCTAATATAAGTGAATTGGGTATATCTATATCTAACTTCAATACGACTTAGCTTTAGGAAAATTACTCGCACATCCGTCGAGGAATTGTTTTACGTTTTGTTCAATAAAATGATCGCTGTGGCCTGGCTGGTTCTCTGAAAGTGGCGGAAACACACCATAGCCAGCAAATAAAGCATTCCAAGAATTCACGTCAAAATGATGATTCAGATTTAAGCGATTAAGCTCATTGAACATATCTTGCTTTTGAAACCATACAGACATCACACTTTTTAAAGAGTCAGACAAGTGTTCGTTATTGCGGTTATCTATCCAGTACTGTGAATCACTGCGCGTATTTAACTTGTAGTGGGCGACGATATAATCACGCACTCTTTCAAATCTAAAATGAATATCTTGGTTATAATTTGCTTGTTTTTTGTCGGTAAAACCACCTTCTTCAAAATAATCCATAAACAATTCGCAGCTTATCTGCACTAGGTGCAGCGCGGTTGCTTCAAGCGGTTCGATAAATCCTTGAGATAAACCCAATGCTAGGCAGTTTTTGGACCAATGCTTAGACATTTGTCCCACTCGCATTTTTAAATGGCGTGTTTCTGTATCAGCGTTTAACCCAAGATGCTCCAATAACTCTGCAGATGCTTGCTCTGGTGTAATATATTGGCTGCTATACACATAACCATTTCCAGTTCGGTTTTGCAGCGGTATGCGCCATGCCCACCCATGACTTAATGCCGTAGCATGAGTTTCTAGTGGCAACTCTGACAAACGTTCGGTAGGCACAACAACTGCTGAGTCGTTAAATAAATTTTCTGAAAACGACTCAAATTGAGTTTTGAGGGTTTCGCCAATCAATAAAGACTTAAAGCCTGTACAGTCAATGAATATGTCACCTTCGACTTTTTCATGATTACTTAAAACAAGCGCCGAAATATTCCCATCATCGTTTACTTCTACTGACGCTATTTTTTCTTGTATGTGTTTAACGCCTCGACTTTTACCTAACTCACCAAGCATTTCGCCCATTAAATAAGAGTCGAAGTGGTATCCGTACTCAACGATAAATGGAAAGTTATCAGGTGCAAGTGGTAACCTGCGCTGTTGCGCGAGCTGGCCATTTAAGAAAAATGCATCGGGGTCTACTTTTGTATCGAGTCCTAAACGCCTAGTTTGACAATTCACGTTGAAGGCTTTGAAAGTAAAAGTATCTACTTGGCTAGAAAAAGGATGACCATAACTTTCAATACCTGACTCTGGGCTCCATCCTGCAAAGCGAATATTGACTTTATAGGTTGCATTGCATTTAGGCATCCATTCTTTTTCTGGGTAATCAATTAACTCAAAAAAACGTTTGAGGCTTGGCGTAGAGCCCTCGCCTACACCGATAATACCAATGTCAGGACTTTCAATAAGGCATACATCAAAACGTGGCGTATCGGCTTGCTCTTTATTGTCGTGTAACCACTTTTTGGCAAATAAGTTCGCGGCCATCCAGCCTGCTGTGCCGCCACCTGCAATTACTATTTTTATTGTTTTTTGAGAAGTCACGTCTTATTACTTTGCCCTAAATGTTATTTGCTTGTATTGCACAGCTGATTCATCTGGCGTGCAAACTACTGATGCTTTGTGTAACGATTAAGATAACAAACAAAGCCTAGCGCGCCAACTATTATGCCTGCGCTTCGCTTATCGATAACGTCAATATGAGCTTACTATTCACATTTAAAGCTTACGAAGGCTTTTCTAGACTCTGGCGTGTTAGGACAAAAAGCGTGTAGACTATAAGATCTAATTTTTAATACATTCTAGAAGAGCAAAAAGAGCGATAAATGTCGGATTACAGCAATATTAACCTCCCTTCGCCTGCAGAGGTAACGCTATCAACCTCAGCTGACTTTGAAGCTAAAAGGCGCGAAGAATATCGACCATTTGTTATTCGAAATTTTGCTCAAAATTGGCCACTCGTCAAGGATTTTTCGTCGCAGCCAAAGTCATCCATAGAATACTTACAAAGTATCGTCAGCCAACAGAAAATGCAGCTCACGCGTATTCCCTATTCTGAAAACAGCCGCATGTTTTATAACAAAGATATGAGCGCCATGAATTTTGGCACAGCTGAACTCGACGCTAAACAATGTTTTAGCCGAATACTCAGCAATGAGAGAGACGCAGACTATGCTATACAAAGCGTGCTTATTTCCCAGTATTTTGGGCAGTTAAAAAGCTCTTTACACAACCCTTTACTAAGCGATGACATCGAACCGCTCATATGGCTTGGCAATAAAGTGATTGTTGCCCCGCATTTTGACGAAGCAGACAACATCGCCGTTGTAGCCGCAGGAAAAAGGCGCTTCACGCTATTCCCACCAGAGCAAATCGCTAATTTATACATTGGTCCTCTAGACTTTACACCTGCAGGCCAAGCAATTAGCTTAGTAGATATTAAATCGCCCAACCTTAAGACACATCCAAAATACGCTGAAGCATTTAAGCACGGCTTTTCAGTGGAGTTGCAACCGGGTGATGCAATATATATCCCGTCACCATGGTGGCACCACGTTGAGTCATTATCGCCATACAATGTTCTTATCAACTATTGGTGGTCTGATAAAAGTGTTTCGACCGCAATGCCCTATCCTATGCTTTTGCATGCCATACAAGCGCTAAACACAATGGATGCACCACAAAAAAACGCTTGGCAAAATATTATGCAACATTACTTATTTGATCAAAGTAATAAAGCCCCAGAACACATACCTGACCATGCTAGAGGCATTACGGGAGAGTTGACTCCTGAATTGATTAAAGAGTTAGACTTATTTATTAAACGACAGTTGTTATAGACTCTAATCAAATTTAATACTGTCTTTATCTTTATCAATATAAAACTTCATCAAACCGTCGTTTGACTCATCATTAAATAAGATGAGCGCTTTCTTATCTCGCCATTCTTGTTGGCCTAAAGATTTTGCAAGCGCACTGGCACTTAAGATGAAGATAAAAATAAAGAATTTCCGAAATTCCATGCTTGTCTTTGTCCTGTGAGTTTATTTATAACTTTGGGCGAATGGCGGGATTTACTCAAGCGAATTACTTAATATCTGCCATACTTTTAATCAATGAACCGATTTAGATTTGCTGCTGTATTAATCACTTTCCAAATATACTTTAAAACAGCGTTCCGCCCATTCGTATTAGGGACCGGGACGAGGTATATTTAAGCTAAGCATTATAAGAGAAACTAAAATACGATGTCGACCAACACTTCCCTGCAAAATACCCGAGCGATAGTTAAAGAGATTAAAACTGAAGAACAGCTTTTAAGACAAAAATACAGCTTTTTGTCTTACCAGAACACGATTGGAATGGCCATTCTTTTGGTGTCGTTGTTTGTGATGGTTGGGCTTGGCGTACTTTATTACCTAGCAATCATTCCGGCATGGGTCTGTATTATTTTGGCGGCCGTCGCGGCATCGATTTCTCATGAGCTAGAGCATGATTTAATACATAAACAGTATTTTAGTAACAATGCATTTGTGCACAATTTTATGATGGCAACCGTTTGGTTAATGCGCCCCAATACGATTAACCCCTGGTATCGCCGCAAAATACATCTACATCATCACCAGGTATCGGGCACCCAACAAGACTTAGAAGAACGACTAGTGGGTAACGGTATTAAAAATCCATTATTGCGTTTTATAGTCATTGTTGATGGTTTACTAGGATTGATTATTAACACCAAACGCTTCAAGAGAGAAATCAAAAACTTTAGTTTTGGAGAGGTCTTTCATGCAGGGTTTCCGGTGACTACAGCCTACTTTATTGTGCTTTACGTAACCATTGCCTTCCACGTAATTAATTTGTTTGCGCCACTGGCTGCAAACTCGCCTGAATGGGCATTGTCTATATTGCAGGTATTCGAGTTCTTAATGGTGGTGTTAGTCTTGCCCAACATTGTGCGCTCAAGCTCGCTAAACTTTGTCACCTCTTGCATGCACTATTACGGTGGTGTAAACAATGTGTATGAGCAAACCCATGTACTAACAAGCCGTTGGTTTACGCCCTTCCATTTATTCTGTTTTAACTTTGGCAGAACCCATACCATTCATCACTTTGTGCCTAATCAGCCCTTTTATATCCGCCAAATCATTAGCGCAAAAATCAATAAAATGATGAAAGAGCATGGTGTTAGGTTCAATGATTTTGAGAGCATCAAAAACGCAAATTTTTACGCTAGATAGTATCAGAGAAGAATCACCGAGCAACTATCGTCTTGCCAGAGCGTGACTATAGCAGAGGGTGTATAAATCGTGTTTACGTCACGTATCACGCAGTAAAAGAGTTTTAACCATTAAAAAAGGGGAAATATTCAAACAGGTTTGTCAATCAACCTACTTGAATATTCCCCCTTTTTTTTGAGAGAACAGTAACTAACGTATAGTCACTTGGTCGCTAAAGCAAATTACCAACCTGTGATTTCACGTAAGCCTTTGCCGATTTCGGCAAGAGAGCGAACGGTTTTAACACCGGCAGCTTCTAAGGCTTTAAATTTCTCGTCTGCAGTTCCTTTACCACCGGCAATGATTGCGCCAGCGTGACCCATACGCTTACCAGCAGGTGCCGTTACACCAGCAATGTAAGAAACAACCGGCTTAGTTACATTTTCTTTAATGTAAGCTGCCGCTTCTTCTTCAGCGTTACCGCCAATTTCGCCAATCATTACAATGGCTTCAGTGGCTGGATCTTTTTCGAACAACTCAAGGATGTCGATAAAGTTAGAACCAGGAATTGGGTCTCCACCAATACCTACACATGTAGATTGTCCA
>CAZXTD010000154.1:0-9981 GCA_964643575.1 uncultured Glaciecola sp.
TTCAGAGTTTTCACCTAATTCATGATTTAAAAGTATTAGACAACGTTGAACTCCCCTTGCTGTACCGTGCCATGTCGGCCAAAGATCGCAAAGCACTTGCCATTGCGGCACTCGAAAAAGTAGGCCTTTCGGCCAGAATTCACCACTACCCCACGCAGTTATCGGGTGGCCAACAACAGCGAGTCGCTATTGCACGTGCAATAGTCGGCAAACCCGAAATACTCCTCGCCGATGAGCCTACAGGTAACCTCGACAGCCATATGGGTAGCGAAATCATGTCTTTACTCGAATCGCTTCATCAGCAAGACAACACAACCATTGTAATGGTGACTCACGATGAAGAAATGGCAAAACGCACCCAGCGCACCATTAGAGTCTTTGATGGGCAGTTAATTTAATGCCGGGGGTACTTGTTACCGTACTGCGACAAGAAAGGAAAATAAAATGTTAAGCAACTACATTATTACTGCATGGAAAGTCTTTTTAAGACGAAAGTTTTTTACCTTTGTTAATTTATTTGGCATCAGCATTACTTTGATGGTTTTGGTAGTGACCAGCACGATTGCCGACAACTATTTTTACCCAGCAGGCCCCGAGAAAAACGTCGATAACTTTAGAACAATTAACCGTTTGTTAGTCACTAATGATGAAGAAAACTCGACCTCTGTTGGACGTTTAGGCTATAAATTTATCAAAGATAACGTCTTTCGATTGCAAACTCCTGAGCTTATTTCAATTAATTCCGGAACGCGCACCCGCGCGCTATTTCACGAAGGGGTTAAGCGAGAACTATTGATAAAAAAGACCGATAGCAACTTTTGGAAGATTCTCGATTTTGATTTTACACAGGGGCGTGCCTATTCTGACGACGAGTTTGCAGCGGGTAATAAAGTGGCCGTTATCAATGAACGGACTCAACTTGCCTTATTTGGCCGTAACTCAGCGCTGAATGAACAAATCACAATAGAAAACCAAATATTTACCGTTATTGGCGTGGTCGAAAATGTCCCAATAGTTGAAGAAACCGCATTAGCCGATGTTTGGCTACCCTACACAACCAGCGCATCGACTGCCTATCAACAAGAAACGACCGGAGGCTGGGTCGCACTTTTGTATCACTCAAACCCAGAGATAATAAAAGACGTAAACAAGGAGTTTGTTAATCTACTTAAGAATGATGTGCAACTCGATAACTCGAATGGGTTTACGGTTGCCGTTGCAGGCGCTTATAACAAGCTTGAGCAGCTTTCTCGCGAATTGATTTCGGACTATAAAAGCTACGAAACCCATACCGGCATAGTCATATCGCTGATGATAGGCCTAACCGTCGCATTTATGCTATTGCCCAGTATTAATATGATTAACCTCAATGTGAGTCGAATGATGGAGCGCAGCTCCGAAATTGGCGTTAGACGAGCCTTTGGTGCAACCAAATTACAATTGTTAATGCAGTTTATCGTAGAGTCGATTTTGCTGACCGTAGTAGGCGGTATTGTTGGGATATTGCTTAGCGTGTTTGCACTTTATCTTATCGACGTAAACGGCCTTATTCCGCATGCTCATTTTAGCTTTAATCTGCGCGTGTTATTTATCGGTCTTATGCTGATTTTTATATTTGGCCTTGTTTCGGGCGTTTATCCCGCCTACAGAATGTCTCGATTGCACCCCATTGCTGCACTTAAAGGAAACAATTAATATGTATATGCATTTACTAAAAATGATATGGAACAGAAAGCGCGCTAATGGACTTATTATTGCTGAGGTAGCGATCGCCTTTGTGGTTATTTTTGCTGTCGCAGTTTTGTCTATTCGCAATTATAACCTGATGCAAATACCCTTGGGCTTTGAGTACGACAATATGTGGCGCTTGCAGGTGATGAAAAGTGGCGCTTGGGATGGATCGACAGATGGCGAAACATTTCAGCAAATCGTTGCCACTGTTGAACAACTTCCAGAAGTAGATAATTTGAGTCTACTGAGTAATGCAACCTTTAGAAACTGGACGTCCACGCGCTCATTTGAGGTCAACGGTAAATTCGTATCTTACTACATGAATTTTTTTGATGACGGTGCGGCCAACAACTTCGACATGACCCTGCTCGAAGGACGTTGGTTTGGCCCACAAGACAGCAATCAAAATTATGACGCTGTGTTGGTGAATAAAACATTTGCAGAGAAGTTCTACCCAAACGAGAGTGCGCTAGGCAAAAACATCGCTACAATTGACCCAGACGAACTTGATAGTGAAGAAGATAAACAAATAGTGGTGGGCGTATTCGACGATTTTAGACAGTTTGGTGAGTTATTTCCTGTATCGCCTTATGTGTTTTTTCGAGTGGATGCCGAACAAAACAAACGTAACTTGGGTATTGAGATTCGCCTAAATCCAAATGTTGACGGAGTATTCGAGCAACGCTTGCTCGACATGCTTGGCCGTCTTGCACCAGAATATACTTATTCGTTTACCGCGTGGGAAAATAGCCGTGAAAGTCAGCTAAGGCAAACAACGGTGCCCTTAACCATTTTTGGTGTTATTGCCGCATTTTTGATTTTGATGGTGGCAATGGGATTGTTTGGCGTGTTGTGGCAAAACGTAAGTACTCGCACACATGAAATTGGACTACGCCGAGCCTTGGGCGCCACTGCATCTGGTATTCATCGTCAAATTATGTCGGAGTTAATTATTGTCACGCTTATTGGGGTGCTAATCGCTTTTATCGGCTTGGTACAACTCCCTATGCTGGGTGTTTTCCAAGAGTTAGATTGGTCTTTGTTTTGGCTAAGCTTTATTGCTGCGCTAGGGTTTATGGTATCCTTGTCGGCATTATGCGCGTTTTATCCTGGCAAAGTTGCCACTGGGTATTCACCATCAGAAGCCTTGCATTATGAATAAGTTTATTGCTCATATTATTGCCCCTGCGATACCACCTTGCCAGTACCAACGAGGGGTAAGTTAAGATGACTCAAATCGTCCCCAGTGACTTTCAAATTCTGTTGGTTGATGATGACCCATCGGTCAATGCGTCTATCGCTATACTATTAAAGCAGCAGGGCTTTAAAGTACTAACGGCAAGTAATCAAGACGACGCATTATTAGTCTTAGCAAACCAGAGCGTTAGCTTGGTGGTTCAAGATATGAATTTTTCTCGCAATACCTCGGGCGAGGAAGGCATGCTGTTGTTAGCACAAATTAAACAGCGCCACCCCGGGCTACCCGTTATTTTAATGACTGCTTGGGGCTCAATCAAACTTGCCGTTGAAGGCATAAAACAAGGTGCTGCAGATTTTGTGACAAAACCTTGGGATAACCTACAACTGCTGCGTACAATCACCACTTGCCTTGCTATTCATCAGCACAAAGCGGTGGGCACAAATACTCGACACAGCTTAGATGAAGAATATGATTTTTCGGAAATTGTCGGGGAAGACCCTGCCATGGTCGAAGTATTGACGATGATAGCTAGAGTTGCCGCAACCGATGCTTCAGTGCTAATTTTAGGCGAAAGTGGCACCGGTAAAGAGCTTATTGCCAATGCAATTCATAAAAACTCAGCGCGAGCAAAGGAGGCCTTTGTTAAGGTGAACTTGGGCGGCATGTCAACAAGCTTGTTTGAAAGCGAGATGTTTGGACATACAAAAGGCGCGTTTACCGATGCCAAGCAAGACCGTAAAGGTCGTTTTGAACTCGCCACCAATGGCAGCATATTTTTAGATGAAATTGGCGATTTAGATCCCAGCTCTCAAGTTAAATTGTTGCGCGTATTACAAGATCAAAGCTATCAGTCTGTCGGCTCATCACTCACCAAAAAGGCGAATGTTAGAGTCATTTCGGCAACCAACCGTGATTTAAACGATATGGTCGCCGACGGCAGCTTTCGTGAAGATTTGTTGTATCGTATTAATCTGATTGTGCTGAATATTCCGCCACTTCGCATGCGCCGAGGCGACATTGCCCGCATTGCCAAATTGCATCTTCAAAAAGTCGCCGAACTATATAATATTGAAGATAGTCGCCTTGACGAAAGTGCTCTGCAGTGGTTGAGCCAACAAAATTGGCCGGGTAATGTCAGGCAGCTACGGCAAACTGTTGAGCGCGCTGCCTTAATAACAAACGATCCCGTGCTCACGGTAGAGTCGTTTAACCCTCGAAATTTGGCCGTAGAACCCAACGATTACGACACCAACCTAGGTGCGAGCGGTTTAACTTTAGACCAAATGGAAAAAATGATGGTGATAAGAGCGATTAAAGCACACAAAAGCAATCTATCAAAAGTCGCAGAAGCGCTCGGGTTAAGTCGCGCCGCCCTATATCGGCGGATAGAAAAGCACGATATTTCGGTATGACAATAAAACAAAAACTGTTTTTTACCACCGTGTTGCTGCACGTTACCATTATGGTGGTTGCCTTTTTATTTAGAGAAGCGCTTGGGCTATATCTTATTTTGATTGAGGCGGCGCTTGTGCTTAGTATGTTTGTTTTTTACTTTCTGATTAATCAAGCGCTCAAGCCCCTTGAATATGTGGACACGTTTTCGAAATTATTGCATGAGAAAGATTTTACCCAGCGCTTTAGCCAAACCAAACAAGCAGAAGTAGATGCCTTAATTAATCAGTTCAACTTTATGTTAGATAAGTTGCACAAAGAAAGGCTAGCAATAGGCGAGCAAAAAGGTGTATTTCAAAAACTAATGGACGAGTCGCCTATAGGCGTTGTTTTACTTGATTACGACAAGCAACTAAGCGAACTCAACCCAGCTTGTGAAAAACTGCTAGACATATCTCAAGACAAGGTTATTGGCAAAAAACTGCAACAGCTACAACATACACAATGCAAATATTTAACAGGCATTGATGTAGACACCCATCAATTAATCGACGCTGAGCAAGGACGACAGCTTAAAATTGCCCATTATGAAATACGCGATAGAGGCTTTAAACGCTCGTTTTATATGATTAATGAGTTAACCGGCGACATCAATGAGTCACAAAGAATGGCCTATGAAAAGCTCATCAGGCTCATGTCTCACGAAGTTAACAATACGATTGCGATAAGCAACTCGTTGCTGCAAAGTAGTCTGCACTATACCGATAAGCTCGACAAAGAAGCGAGTTTGGAATTTGAAAATCTCATTAATATTGTGGTTAATCGCAGCGATAGTCTAAATAAATTTATGCAAGGCTATGCAAGCGTGGTTAAGCTAGAAAAACCCATCAAAACATCATTCGATTTATCTAAAATGCTAAGCGACCTTGTTACGCTTTTTTACGCCGAATGCGAAACAAGAAACATCAAAATTACCCTCGATGTTTTACAAACACAAAGCATCAATGCTGATGCCAACTTAATTGAACAAGCGTTAGTCAATATTATCAAAAATGCGATGGAAGCTATTGAATCAGATGGGCTTATCAACATTGCATTGAAACAAGATAATGAATGCCTCATTCTGAGCGTTGAAGACAGCGGCAGCGGTATACATCCAGATGTTGAGCGAAAGTTATTTACGCCCTTTTTTAGCTCGAAAGAATTTGGCCAAGGCGTGGGCTTAATGCTGGTGAGAGAAATACTGCGTTTGCATAATATTGAGCATGATTTAAGTAATCGGGAACACGCAAAAGGAGCGGTTTTTACGTGGCGGATTATTTAAATATTGAGCGCTAAAAGACGGTCAAATAACTCTCTAACAGATTGAAATCTGGCATCAGGTGCTTTCGCTAGTGCTTTGTGAATGATTGTTTTAAGCGCTTCGGGTAAGTTTTCTTGGCTTCCCGTCATTTCAGGAACCGGGTCGTTACAGTGTTTGTATGCAAGTTGTTGCAAATTGGCACCCGAGAAAGGCGGTGTTCCGTTAAAAATTGTATACATAATTACACCAATGGCATATATGTCGGTGCGCTCATCTAAAGAATCAGAACCCGAAAACTGCTCTGGTGCCATAAACCGTGGTGTACCCATTATCGGCGAGCTGGATTCTTCTAAAATTTGCGTTTCGTCGAGGCCCTCGTCAATATCAACGGTGTTTTTTGTTACTTGCATGGCCAAGCCAAAGTCCATCACTTTTAAAATACCTTGGCGGTTGATAATCATATTGCCAGGTTTGAGATCGCGGTGGATAACACCGATTTGGTGGGCAGCAATCATCGCACCGCAAATTTGTTTTACAATGGCCACGCCTGTGGCGATATCCAATGCACCTTTTTTCTTAATCAGGCGCGCAAGGTCATAACCTTGCACATATTCCATTGTGATAAAGACTTCTTCGTTGTTCGAACCGTAGTCGAATGTGCGCACAATGTTTCGATGCGTAATTTTACGCGCAAGGCGGATTTCTTCTTTGACATTGAGGCCTTCAATGTTCTCAAAAAATGCTTTTTGCATGACTTTAATGGCGACTTTTTCATTGAGTTCGATATCTTGAGCTAAATAAACTATCCCCATTGTTCCAGCGCCTAACTCAGATAATACTTCATAACGCTGAGCAATCGTTCTATTTGCACTGTCGCTCTTCTCAATAGTTTCTAGATTAACTTCGTTTATGTTATCAGCGCTTTTTAAGTGCAAACTAGCATCGGCTTCAATTTCCTCCGATAACTCTGCAAGATAAGCCTCGTACTGCGCTTTGTCTTTTAAACCCTGACTCATCTGTACTAAAGCACGGTACAGGGTACCAATTTCGTCTTTAGCGTATTTTTTGCCATCGGTGTGAGGGTATAAACCCGCTTGAATTTGCTTAGTAATTTCTACCAGTTGTATTATTGGCCTACTCATTGTTAAGGCAATCAATAGTGCAATTAAAGAGGCCAGAGCTAAACAAATAGCCCCAATCATTAAGAGTTCTTGTTGAATTTCTGTGAAAGGTTTTTGAAGTTCTTCTTGAGAGCGCATAGCAACAACAAAGCCTAAAGCGTTTCCGTCTTTACTGTTAATACGCCGAAACACGCTATGCTGAACTAGCCCATTCACCAAAAATTCTTTTCGCAAGGTATCGGAGGGTGAATCAAGAAGACTCTTCCAAGCACTTTCGTTTTCAGAAAAATAATCTATTTTACTTTGCGATAAAGCGTCGTCTGACATGTAGCTTACTTCTACACCGTTTAAAATACCTTCGTTATCTCTTGAAAAAGTAAAAAAACCTATTTGGCTTTGAGTCAAGGCGACTATTTCTTCGGCGGTTTCTCGCGAGAGTTCGTAGGCAATCACCACGACTCCTTTTACCAAATCTTTGGCAACATTATCAAAAATAGGCGCAGCGATTGTTTGCATCAGTTTACCGTCACTTGAGATAAAACCTGAGCTCATTTGGCCTGCTAATGCGTCATCAAGTAGTGAGCTCCTTCCCGCTAAATTGATACCAATTGCATCTTTATCATCGGCGCGAGCCAGGATAGTGCCATCTGTATTCAAGAAAAACAGAATATCGAAATCGTAGACAGCCACATACTCTTGACTCAAATCTTGTAAGGTCAAAGAGGCTTGGTCAGAAACTAAGGGCAGTACTCTTGCGTCTCTTGCAATACCATTGGCAACTTCACCAATAAAATGAAATCGACTCTTTATTCGAGTATCTAATATAGTGCTTGATTGCTTGAGTGAGCGGTCTATTACCTCATGCGAAACGGCGTCAGCTTTTGTACCAATTTGCCAATAAATGAGCCCCACAAAAATTAAAAATGCAGTAAAAACAAAAGTGAATAGTTTTGTTCTGATACTAAAAAGCCACTTCATACTTTTTTCCCCCTTGCCGTTCAGATGATTTTTACTAAAAAAATTCGCGAGTCGCTTTTCTTTTGTTCTCGTACTGCTCTCCAAATTTATTAACTCGTTCGGGGGTTTGGTAAGCGCTAGTATCAAAGTTTATGTTTAAAGATAAGTCTTTGTTATTGGCTATTGTAATAGTTTGCGATTGTTGGCCACGAATACTCCATAGACTAAGAATGTATTCTCCGTCTGGTAAGTTGGTAAACTCAAACTCACCGTCTTGGGAGTTGATAACTTGCGATATACCATCTTCATCGACCGCCACATACGCCGCCATGTTAGGATGAATATTGCAGTAGACTTTAACTATGCCGTCTTCGTTAAGTTTAACTGCACGCTGCAAACCACTGCCAAAAGTCCCTAAGTCAAAAGCATTTTCACCCGTAGACGAAAACACATTGTGTTGAATCTCATCCTTGTTCACAAAATTAAGGGTATCTCCTTTGTTAATTACCATATTGCCCGGTGTATATGTCTTATCTATCATGTCCATGTCATGAACGGTGGCACTCGCTTCGCTGTTTATCACAGTACCATCGGCCCGTTTTAGTCTAACAATAACGCCCTCTGGCGATATTTTTTCTGCGTTGGCGAGCAAGGTAACTTTGCCATACAAGGCAGCTAGCAATATTGGCGTTTCGGCTTTTGGAGTAGACACTTCGATAGGTTTTTGAACCGTTGGCGCGGTCGATTTCACTGGTATTGTTGCCTCTTCAGGTAAAGATGCTTTAGGACTTTGTTCTTGTTGCTCGACCAAAACGATGCCCGTTTCAGTTCCTTGAACAATTTCACCTTCTTGAGTTTGCACAGGCCCTACCTCGGCCTTACTGAAATGATTTATTAAGCGGTCTAGGCCAGGGATCTTATCACTCACGCTATAGATTGATGCGCAGCCACCCAGCAATATAATCGCTACGATAAGGGTTATTTTTAAAGATGAATTTACTGGAGTGTCCATATTAGTATTAACTCAATAATTTAGGTGTTAAGGGGTTTGGTACTTCGGTTAATGCTTTTAACCTTATATAAGTGAGTTACGCCGCAATTGTTTGATTAGTTGCAGCAAGAAACTATTTAGGCTTTCTTTTGGGGATAGAAGCGACTTAAGGCAAAAGCTTCTGCAGGTATAATCAACCCAATAATTGATGCGCTAAAATATGCGCATCAATACAGGCTAAGCTGCAAAACAATCTATTTTAGTAATAATTTTCTGCGACTTAGCATAAACGCCACTAGCCCAAATGCGACAAAAGAAAGCGACGCAGGGGCACTGACTTCAACTTGCCCAACAGGAATAGGTTCACCAAAAATAAAGTCATCAAACGCAAAGCCATCTCCAACAGGACCGCCGAAATTGCCATTTTCAACTAAAAACCGAGTATCTCCTACTACGCTAACTTTAGCGATTTCGGGAGCATCAAACAGAGCACCAAAAAAGGATAAGCCATCGCCAGAAGAAGTACCGATTGGGTCGAGCGTAGCAATAAGCTCATTTGCGATATTAAAAAATTCCAATTGCACAGGAGACGCTAACTGCAAACCAGAAAACACTGCGCCAAATCCTCTAACAGTCGCTTGCGTCGTCTGGTTAAGAGGGTCGTAAAACAGAATGTCAAAGCTAGAACCACCTACCGATGCGAATAAGCGCTCTTCGCTGAATACCGGAAGTGCGCTTTCAAAACCAAATGCAGGTGGTTGCCCTGATGCTTCAGTAGAAGACACCATAAACCCTGTGGTGTCGCCTGTGGCTTCAAATTCAATACCACGAGCACGGCCTGGTATATTGGCGTTGAAAAAATCACCGGGAAGCAAATTAGGGTCCGAAAACCCATCTGGGATACCGTCCCAATTAATTTGCCTGCGACCATTTGGGTCAGCATTTACAGGTAAGTTTCCATTGTTGTCGCCAAGCGCGCTCCTAAAATCGTCTACGGTTTGTTGAATGTCTGTTGCTGCATCGCCAGTGTCTTCAAATATGTTTACAATAGCTGCCTGTGAAGCACTCGCCCAAAGACTAACAGCAATCACTGCTAGACACTTTTTATAACTTTTCATTGATGTATTCCTTTTTTAGTTTCAGTTACAAATTTGTAATAGCGAAATAGAAAAACATGATTTGCCTAGCATTGCTGATGCTAATCCTGAATGAACATTATTGATTTTGAATGCAGGCATATAGCAACATGAGTGGCTATTTCTTAAAAATTTACGACAGGAATTTT
>CAZXTD010000155.1:0-386 GCA_964643575.1 uncultured Glaciecola sp.
ATCGGGCTTTGTTTGGCAAGGTCGTTTAACCATTCTAAGCCTTCTTTTATGGTCAAATGGCGGCGCGGGTATTCTCTGTAATGGTCAAAAGAATTGCGAAATTGACGTAATTGATTTTTTATATTGGTGTGCTCGGGTAAAAGCACTGTTGCGTGCTCTCTGCCGTTAAATGGAGGAATGTTCCACTCTAATCCAGGAATTACAGTCAAACCCGTATTCTCAATGTTTGCCATGTCAATATCGTCAAAATAAGCATCCGAGAGCACGCCCGACAAATTCTTATCGCCGTGATCAGTAATCGCAATGGCATCACAACCAAAGCGCTTCGCGTTAGCTGCTATTTCAGCAATGGTAAGGGCACCATCGCTATATTTTTTGTGAATATG
>CAZXTD010000155.1:396-9301 GCA_964643575.1 uncultured Glaciecola sp.
TATGAGTATCAACTGTTAGCCACCTGCCTACAGAGTTTTGAGAGATGCGTGGTTTCGGGATGTCGAGTAATAACTCGGAGTCACTGTCGTTGTATAATATTAGCGCACCAATACGCGCATTCATTTGGTTAATGAAATTGTCGTACGACTCAGATGAAGCATTATCAAAAATGAGCCTGAACTTGTTTTCGCTCAACCCTTCGGGTAGGTCGTGAATGTAAGGAAAAAAAGTATCTTTTTGAGTCATTTTTGACAACAGTACTTGCGAGCGTAATGCGTTTTCTTGATTGAGCGTGATTGTTTCGCCAAATGCGATACCAGTATTATCAGCTAATAAATCGGCAAAGCTAAAACCACTCCCACCTTTGCCGCTGTCAAGAATCTCTTTAAGCTCGCCGGCTCGGGCACTAAATTGCGTTGAGCTTAACTGAGCAATTATTGCCGAATAAATAAAATGTTGTGCTAAGTCACGCCGGCCTCTAAGCGTAACTTGTGGGTTTTTTGGATAATCACTGATACCGGCCATGCGTGCAAATCGAGCTGTACCAAAACTTATTGCCCAAGCCCACAAAGCAGCTTTATTTTCGGTGACTGGATCATTGTCGATAGAGCGCAGCGATGCAAGTTGCATACTATTTTTGATATATACCGACATATCGGTCGACTTAGGTTGTCGTGCAATATCGTCGAGGTAAGCCTGTATGATTTCTGGCTGAGGTATGTTGGTTTGTATTGCCAGTTTCGCCAAACTTGAAGCATCGTTTAAGGTGTCGTTTACGCGCTCTTTAAAATCGATACTTTTAAACGCGTTAACGTGCAATGTTCTGTTTTTGACACTCACGTTAGATACAAGATTATCAACTGTGCTTGCAACCTCGCCATCAAACAGCAAGGTTAAACCTGCATACATTAATCCGCTTACGGCAATACCGGGAATAGGCAAATCGCCCAGTTTGCAGCGCTCTATTTTACTGCTTTTATCATTTGCATAATTGAGAAATGAGATTTCACAATAAATATTAAAGTATACTGAGAACAAGCCTAAGCTGATTTCCGTCGAACTCGCCCCTTGCACCATAGTGGGTGAATATCCGAGGCCCATGTTGGTGTTGTCGAACATATGAGAAAGGGTAGATGATATTGCGTCTATGTCTTGCGACTCAAAGTCGAGGTTAATTTTAGTATCTGCTGACGCCAAACCGTCAGCAAATGCTTTTGCTTTACTGCGAGCTATGTTTGCTTCTGTGCCCTCAAGAGTTGGCTTGGTAGGAATAAGCGGGGAGGTATCGACCACGAGGCCTATAAATAAAATAAATAGGCACAGTTTCCATGTGCGTTTAAGAAAACTCCTTATTTTAGCCAGCATCACTTAACCTTCACAAAATCCATGTCTCGATACGCATGATTAGTGCGTATTTGCGTAGTAAAAGGATGTAGCTGAGCAGATAAAACATTGCGTTTAACATTCAGTTTAAAATGCATAAATGCGTCGCTTGCTGCGTTTTTGTTGTCCCATTCAATTTTGAAGCTTGTATCTTGAAAAGGTATAACTGTGCCAACTAGCGTTTGCATGCGATCGGAATAAATACGCAGTTTATCGGCGCTTTCATTGCCACTATCACTCTTCTCTTTTTTAATAATTAATCGTCCAAACCATTTGTCTTCATATTCCCCAACAATGTCATTGCCCGATATCGACATTTCAGCTATTGGGGTTGGGTTTTGTATGTTGCGGGCTAGGTAGGCTTGTTCGCGTTCGTCGTAATAACTGATATAGGTTTTAATCCAATCGACATTTTCTTGAGAAATTTCGTTTGGACGTGATTTGCGTAGGTGGCCCGCATCGGTCAGGTAGGCTTTTAAGATTGTCTGCATAACCGAGCCGCGTGCGCCCGAGTGTGAGCCGTTATTAAGCACCACAACGCCAAGCGATAACTTGGGTATTAGAACAACATACGCTTGATAACCCGACAAGGTGCCAGTGTGTGAAATTACACGAAATCCGCCTATGTTAGCCAAGCGCCACCCTAAGCCATAGTTTTTGAAGATGGTGTTGTCCCATTCCTTTTCGATGCTTGATACGCCAAGTATCGTGTGTGGCGACCACATCATGTCTAATTGCTTGTTCGAAAAGGGCAGGTTGTCTTGTTGTAGCAGTGCAAGCATCCATTTATTCATTCCATCAGCGTTACATACCATACCACCTGCCGCAGCCGACATCAGTCCGTTTTGGCCGATACCATTGCGCGGAATTTCGTAAATGCCTCTTTCATCATTATGGCCATAGGCTTTGGCAACGTTTTTGAGGCTTAGGGCAGGCATATCACCTACAAAACAGTTCATGTTTAGGGGTCTAAAAATATTTTTTTCGACAAAGTCATCAAAGCTCATACCGCTAACCTTGGCAACTATTTCGCCCGCGGTGATATAAAGCACATTACTATAAGCGTAGCGCGACCTAAAACTATACTCTGGGCTTAAGTAGCGAAGATTATGAATTACTTCTTCCCGAGTAAAACCTGAAGGTTCAGGCCAAATCATGCTATCGCCAGCACCGCTTACCAATCCGCTGCGGTGTGTCAGTAAGTCTAAAAGGGTAAATTCGTGGGTAACATAAGGGTCGTAAAGTTCGAAGTCGGGTAAGTAGTCGGTGACTTTGTCATCCCAGCTTATTTTTTCTTGGTCGACCAAAACAGCTAAGGCCGCTACTGTAAAAGCTTTGCTAGTAGACGCCAAACGAAAATAAGTGTTTTCATCTACCGCTTTATTGCTCTGGATGTCAGCGAGGCCAAATCCTTTTGCTAGTACTACTTCACCGTTTTTTACTATGCCTACCGACATACCAGGCGTAACAAATGCATCAAGCGCTTGTTCTATTTGTGATTCTAGTTTCGCTTTTTCGATGGGGAGTGTGCGTGCGGCTACACCATTAAATGCATTGAGGCTAAGACAAGCACCCAAGCAAGAAAGCGCTAATTTTTTATTGAAGGCTTTGATATTTCTAAGTAAGCAGGCACTTTTTTGACTTTTTACAGCAACGCGCATAATCGGCTATTTCGTTTATTATTTTAATAGCCTTAAGTGTGCTTAAATTATCATCATAATTCAAGTTTTTGGAAGAATGAATAGACCCTTAGCTAGGCTTTGTTTTAGGTAAGGTTTTACCGTAGGCAACCACCAATACGGCGCCTAAGTACATAGCCACTCCATACACGCCAGCCACTATTGCATAAGCCGGTACTTCTATAAACGTTAAAGCGATGAGTATGGCCAGTGTGCCATTTTGCGTGCCAATCTCAATGCCTAAAGTGACGCCGTCTTGGTCATTTAGCATAAACAGTTTAGCTAAAAATATACCTAATGCACTCGCAAACAAATTAAGACCTACGGTGAGTATGTACATATCGGGCCAGGCTTCGATGATGAGGTCGCTTTCGTCGTAAATAATTTTACCAATGATCAAGACCATAAATAAAATAGAGGCGTGTCTGAAGATAGGTTCCAGTTTTGCCGCAAGTTCCACAAATTTAGCCCTGACGAACATGCCAATACTAACAGGCACCAGTGTGATAAGAATTAAACCCAAAGAAGTGCCAATTAACGAAAATTGCGCGGGCTCGCCGGTAGAAAAATAATCGATAGCAAATGAAATGATAAGCGGCGTGGTGACAACGCATATGATTGTATTGATTGCAGTAAGCGAAATAGACAAAGCCAAATTGGCGCGAGCAATGTGCGTAAATAGGTTGGATGAGGTGCCGCCAGGGCAGGCTGCAAGTATCATTAAGCCTATTGCAATATCTTCATCTACTTTAAAATACACCGCTACAGCAAAGGCGAGGGCGGGTAAGAGCAGCATTTGCCCAAATAACCCCACAAAAATCGCTTTCGGCATTTTTGCTAGTCTCACAAAATCACTTATCTGCAAACTTAAGCCCATACCAAACATGATAAGTGCCAGTAGCAGCGGTAAGATGACAACTGTGAAGACAGTGGTTTCCATTAATTTATTAACTCATTTTGGCTAAAACAGACAAAGGTGCTACGCGCATAATTAGTTGTAAAACCGACCAAGGCCAGCTTGGCACGTACGAGTTAGCGCCTTCTTTTTCGACGGCTTTAACTATTGCTCTACACCCGGTTTCTGTATCGACCATAAAAGGGACTTTCTCCACTTTTTCGTTAATTTCGCTGCGAATAAAGCCAGGGTGAATAGTGGATACTTTAATCGGCGTTTTGGCTAAGTCGATTCGCATGCCTTCACTTAAAGAACTTATGGCGGCTTTGGTTGCTGCATAAACTGTCATTGCGCGCCTAAAACCGCGCACTGCACTAATAGATGAAATAGTCACTAAGTGCCCGGCATTTTGCTCTCTAAAAATAGCGACAGCGGCTTCGCATTGCGCCAGTGCAGATACAAAATTAGTTACCGCGGTCTGTTTGTTAGCTTCAAAAAAGCCGGTACCTATTGAGGCGCCTTTGCCCATGCCAGCATTGACAATAACACGGTCGAGCGAGCCTAATTCTTGTTTAAATTCATTAAAGATTTTAAATACCGCATCGTGATCGTTGACGTCGAGAGACTTAATGACTATTTGGATATTAGGGTTTAGTTCTAATAGCTCAGCTTTTAGGCTTTCAAGGCGTTCAACTCTTCTGGCACATAGGGCCAAGTTGCGTCCCATTTTGGCAAACTCGATTGCCATGCCGCGGCCAAGCCCTGAGCTTGCGCCTGTAATTAATATATTTTGTCGCATAAGGTTTCCTGTAAAGCTAGGTGCCTGAAAGTTTAAGCTTATTGATGCTGTTTAATCACTTTGTTGCATCGATATAGCAAGTAATGCACAAACACCCACATGTTTTTGTAAGCCTTGTTGCGCGTTTGTTTATGGTGGTAGCGATAATATATTTGCTGCACAATGCCTGCGAGTCTGAAAAGTCCGTACACCTGATAAAAAGCAAAATCCTTAGGCTCAAGGTTTTGTTTTTCGCAGTAATAGTTAATGACTTCCTGGCGTGTCATCATGCCAGGCAAATGGGTGGGTTGACGCTGCGTGCTTTTGGCTAAGAAGTCGTCGTCTGCTTCTATCCAATAGGCAAGGCTATTGCCCAAATCCATAAGTGGGTCGCCTAGAGTGGCAAGCTCCCAGTCGAGCACGCCTAGGATATTGGTTGGGTCTTGTGCATCTAATACTAAGTTGTCGAAGCGGTAGTCGTTATGAGTGATACAAATTGTTTCTTTGCTAGGCATGTTGTTTTCAAGCCACGTCATAATTTTTCTGCCGCTGGGTACATTCCACGTTTTGGCTTTGCTATACCGATTTATCCAGCCGCTAATTTGACGCTCCGCGTAACCTTCGCCTTTTGCTATATGCGCTAAATTTGCAGCTTTGTAATCAACGTTATGTAAGCTAATTAACTCATCTAATGCAACTTCGCACAGTTTTCTTGCTTGCTCTGCAGACAAATTAACACCGCGAGGAAAATGCTTACGCGGAATAATGCCGTCGATTTTTTGCATCACGTAAAATTCAGCGCCAATCACGCTTTCGTCATCGGTATAGCCCAGCATTTTTGGCACTTTGTTGTACACAGGCATTAAAGATGACTGTAAGCGGTACTCGCGGCCCATGTCGTGTGCGCCTTTAGCTTTTGTGCCAGCAGGCGGGCGGCGTAAAATAAGTGATGTATTGTCAAAGCTTAAGCAATATGTCCAGTTGCTTGCGCCACCTGAATACTGGCTTACTTTCATCTCGCCTTGTAAAGCGCCAATATCGCCAAGCTGTGTTTCATTGATGTTGGCGTTTAACCAGTCTAGCAGCGGGCCAGTGGGGAGCTCTTCGCCTTCTCGTACTTTTCCTGCTTTGTCGATTACGCTTGTGCTATTTGTTGTCATGCTTAGTCCGCTTATTTATTTGTATTTTTTTAATTCTAAACGCGAAACCATCGCCATGTGCACTTCGTCAGGGCCGTCGGCCAGACGCAAAGACCTTGCCGCCGCTGCAAATCGCGCAATAGGAAAGTCGTTGCACATGCCGCCACCGCCATGTATTTGCAGTGCCATATCGACCACTTGCTGCAACATATTCGGCACAACTACTTTGATGGCTGATATATCGACCATAGCATTTTTAACGCCCAAATTGTCGATTTTCCATGCGGCTTGCAAGGTTAGCAGCCTTGCTTGTTCAATTAGCATGCGAGCTTGGGCAATACGTTCTTTGTTGCCGCCTAATTCTATTAGTGGGCGACCAAAGGCGACTCGGCTTAAGCCGCGTTTGATAGCAAGTTCGAGTGATTTTTCTGCAGCGCCAATCGCACGCATGCAGTGGTGAATACGGCCTGGTCCCAAGCGGCCTTGTGCAATAGCAAAGCCTTTGCCAAGCCCTACGAGCAAGTTTTCTTTAGGTACTCGTACATTGTTTAAGTGAATCTCACCATGGCCAAAAGGCGCATCGTAATCGCCATAAGCGCTCAACATACGAGGGATGGTTATACCGTCAGCATCTAGTGGCACTATCACCATAGAATGTTGGTTATGTTTATCATTTTCAGGATTCGATAAGCCCATAAAAATCATGACTTTGGCATTAGGATGTCCGAGGCCTGTGGTCCACCATTTTTTGCCATTTAGTACAAGTTCGTCGCCGTCAAGTTCGATTGTGGCTTGCATATTAGTCGCATCTGATGAGGCAACGTCGGGTTCGGTCATACCAAATACGGAGCGAATTTCGCCTGCTAAAAGAGGCTTGAGCCATTTTTCTTGCTGCTGGGGGTTACCAAAATGGTAAAGCACTTCCATATTGCCAGTGTCGGGCGCATTGCAGTTAAAAATTTCAGGAGCAAAAATAACTCGGCCGGTTTCTTCGGCGAGAGGGGCATATTCTAAGCAGCTTAGGCCTTGTGCCAGTTTATCGTCGGGTAAAAATAGGTTCCATAAGCCTTGCTCTTTTGCTAACTCTTTGAGGCGCGTGATTTCGGGGTGAATACTCCATTCACGCCAGTTACCGCCGGGATTAGCTTCATGGATTTCGGCATAAAGTTTATCCTCAACGGGGTATACGTGCTGTGACATAAAGTCTTGTATACGAGAGATATATTCTAGCGTTTTTGCGTTATGTGAAAAATCCATTGCTGTTCCTTATCGCTTTATCTACTCGTGTTATCTTAGTAGATAAAAATGATAAAGAATAATTGCTTATAATAAGCCCATGCTATTAGTTTGGCTTATGCAAGAAGGGCTAAGCCATCACTCATACTATTACCTTGAGCACAAGTAATTAGGCCAAAGGTAATAATTCAATTAATCTTGACTGGATGCTAAAAAATTGGTGACTTCACAATAGTGTTTGCGGCACAAGGATACGTATTTTTCGTTTCCACCAATTTCAATTTGAGCGCCTTCTTGAATCACCTTGCCGCCATCATCCACTTTTGCCACAAAATTGGCTTTGCGGCCGCAATGGCAGATGGTTTTGAGCTCGGTGAGTTTGTCGGCCCATGCCAGTAGATATTGGCTGCCTAAAAATAATTCACCTTTAAAGTCGGTGCGCAAACCATACGCTAAAACAGGAATTTTAAGCTTATCGACAATCGCTAAACATTGTTTTACCTGCGTTTTAGTTAAAAACTGAGCCTCATCGATAAACAAGCAGCTTAGTTTTTTATTTCTATGGATGTCTGCCGCTTGCATAAACAAGTCTGTGGACTCGTTAAAAAGCTCAGCGGGCGACTGCAAACCAATACGCGAAGCCACTTTACCTTCAGCAAAACGGTTGTCAAAGCTTACTGTAAACAGCAATACATCCATGCCGCGCTCTTGGTAGTTGTATGCAGATTGCAATAAGGAAGTGGATTTGCCTGCGTTCATTGCAGAATAATAAAAATAAAGTTGCGCCATAAAACGTCCGTACTGCTCCATAAAAATACAAAATTCGATTTTGCTCGGATAAGCGAATCGCTGAAGGATAATACAGCTCTCACTAAAAAATTCCCAATAAAAAAGGATGCAATTTGCATCCTTTTTTGACTTATCGTTTTAGCAACTACGCAGCATCAGCTTGCTTGTCGCTATCATCAGCCTTATTGCTGGTTGTATCAGCCGGTACAAGCTCCATATCGAAGGTGTACTCGTCTACACGTACCGACAGCTTGCGTTTTTCGTTGTATGCGAGCAATGTCTCTTTTTCAGCGTCGGTCAAATCACCTTTTTCATGCAATTTGCTCACCGCGTTTTCAAACGACAAGAATGGTACAACAGGCGCTTTACGTAAAGCTTTTTGAACTTTGCTAAGCAATGGCATTGCTGCATGCTTGGCTTTAAATGCTTGTTCGTTAATGTCGTTACCATCACCCGGCGTAACATAAACACACGAAGTCAGCTGCGCTTTTATGCTGGTGTCTTGCATCGCAACCGTTGACAGTTCACGCACTAAGTCGTCGCTAATACCGCTTACCGATGAGGTATACGTGTTAGTTAAAACGCGCATTAAACCTTTAGTTGGCAAGTTAGGGAAGTTATTCACAAAGTTTACAATTGCTTGCTCACCTTGTTGTAAAGCCCACTCAATTGCATACTGGAAATAAGGTAGAGCTTGCTGACGGTCTTGTACGCGCTGTTCGTAATAACGAATAGCTGCCATGCTCGCATAGCAATAACTAATGACATCGCCTAAGCGTGCAGACAGTAGCTCAGCTTTTTTCAAATCGCCGCCTAATACTAACAACGAGAAATCTGCCAATGTGCCTAACTTAGAAGATAACGCATTAACGCGTTTTTCATACTTGCGAACTTCAGGCAAGCTCGATTCAGCGTTTCTTAAAAACGGCAAGTAGCTATTAGCTAAACTTCTGAACGCGTTTTTGGTGCTAAACTTAACAGTTTTACTCAACACTTTATTAAATT
>CAZXTD010000155.1:9315-9644 GCA_964643575.1 uncultured Glaciecola sp.
AACCATTTCTTTAAGGTGCGGGTGACAACGCATTGTACCTTGGCCAAATATCATCAAGTTGCGGGTTAGAATGTTTGCACCTTCAACTGTAATCGCGATAGGTAAGGCAGAGTAACCATTCGCAAGAGTATTTTGCGGTCCACGTTGAATGGCTTTACCCGCTTGTACGTCCATCGCTGAGTTCATAACGTCACGGCCAAGCTCAGTCATGTGGTATTTTGCAATAGCAGTGACTACCGACGGCTTGTAGCCTTCACATAAACCTTCTGTGGTGAATACTCGCATGGCTTCTAGCAAGAATGTTTTACCAGAGATGTCAGCAATTTGTT
>CAZXTD010000156.1:0-9612 GCA_964643575.1 uncultured Glaciecola sp.
GTTTAATTTTAGTGTTGAGTTAGAAGGTGTTGATGGGTCATTAACAGTAGACGATCAATCTACACCTGCTGTTGTTGACGGGTTATCTTATTCATCCACAGCTGGAACATCGACAACAGAAAATAGCTTATTGTATTCTTTGTCTGGTAATTTAGAGCTGGGTATCGAAAATGATGGCACTACCGCCACCGCAGTTGTTACTCCAGGTGGGTTAGACGCGGCTGAAGCAGCGTTAGATGGTTTTACAGAATCGACGCCAGAAGGTGATAACTCGCAATTAACATTTGATTGGGATGCCACTCTTATCAACTTAACGTTTCCTGCAGAGCTTGCACCGGGGCAAGTTGCTAAGCTTATTTATACCGTAGAAACATCCACGTTTGTGACTTCTGATTGTATTTCCACATCTACAAATAACCTTTGCCCCATAGCTTATTCGGCCTTTGGTGACCCAATTGGTAGAGGAGGAGCGGCTAGTAGTAGAGGTTCAAGTACGCCAATCACTGATACACCAACGGCTGGCACCCCTAGCACTATGAGCGCGTTTAGTATATTTAGCCCTTTAAGTGCAAGCAGCACGTCATCTGCTACAAGCTTTGCAATGACAGATGATACGCCAATTACAGGTCATCAAGCAGGTTTGTACAGACTCGGGCTACCCACTTTTAATGATGGCGTGATTGGCTTTATGGCAAACAGTGGACCAGGAATATCAGCAAACGCTGTTCCAGCACCTGCACCCTTAGCCTTAGTATTGTTAGGTTTTGGATTTGTAGTAGTGGGCCGTAAATCTACGCTCATTTAAGCGCTGCATGAGCGAATACAACAAACGCACTAATGCCCTTCGCTATAGGGCGTTTATCAGTTACAGCCACAAAGACAAAGCCACTGCGACTTGGTTGCACTCAAAGTTAGAACGCTATCGCCTTCCAAACAAGTTAGTCGATAAAGACACTGCTTTAGGTAAAGTCCCTAAAAGCCTTGGTCCTATCTTTCGTGACCAAGACGAATTGCCCGCAAGCGGTAATTTAGGTGCAGAACTAGAAACTGCGTTAGCGAGCTCCATGTTTTTAATCGTTATTTGTTCTCCTTCATCGGCTCAGTCTAAATGGGTTGATGAAGAAATTCGCCAGTTTAAAATCCTTCACGGTAGCGATAAAGTTTTAGCTCTCGTGGTTGACGGCGAGCCTAATGCGCAAGAAGATGCTGCGCATATGGAGTGCTTTGCTCCGTCATTAAAGTTTGTGGTTGATGCAAACGGAAAGCTTACCGACAGGCCATGCGAACCCATCGCTGCAGATTTACGCAAACATGCCGACGGCAAACACCTTGCTACGCTTAAATTAATTAGTGGTTTGACTGCGCTTAGGCTCGACGACCTAGTGCAGCGTGAAACCGCACGGCGCATGCGTACCTTGGTGCAAATTAGCATTGCCTCGCTTTTAGCTGCAGTATTTGCAGTGGGTCTCGCCGTATATGCAAACGACCGCAGAATAGAAGCAAACAAACAGCAAGAGATTGCGGAGCGAGAAGCCAAAAACGCGCGAGCCGTGTCGGATTTTTTGGTCGAAAGTTTCTCCAGTGCTAAATCGTTGCAAGATAACCCGAATAACGTTACGGCGAGGTCGATATTAGATAGAGGTTACCAGCGAATAGGCACAGAACTACAAGGGCAACCCTTAATTCAAAGCCGTTTGTCTGCAACTATTGCACTTGCGTTTAATAATCTTGGCTTGTTTGATGACGCCATCAACGTTGTGGATGCTACTGCCAAAGCGTCTGGCATTGAACTCACCGCAGCTTTTTTGAGTAAAGCCGATGCGCTGCTACGAAAGGGTGACTTAGATGCGGCAATGGCGACGGCTAAATACGCACAACAATTGACAGAGCAGGAGGCGCCTACAATATATGCAAATAATACGGCAGTACACCGTTCAGATATTTCGGTGATTATTGGCCTAATTCACTATTCCGAGGGGCAACATGATGAGGGGTTAACAGCATTTGACCTTGCTTTAGATGAATTAAATAAGATGGATCAAGCAGACCCTCTGCAAATTGCACGGGTGTTGCAGTCTCGCGCGCTGTTATTGTCTGACATGGGTGATATGACTGCTGCCAGTGCAGATTTAGAACAAGCAAAGTCTATGGTATTGGAAAGTGCTGGAAACAAAGACGTGATCGTTGGTGAAATATTACTGGCACAAGCACAAGTTAGTTTTCTTAGTTGGAACTTAGAACCAGCCCTTGAGCAAATAGGTGGTGCCATAAAGATCATGCGTCGTATAAGCGACGAAGATAACCCTTCTTATGCAGATGCAATATCTATGAAGGGCCAAATTTTACACGCCTTAGGTGAGTTAGACGAGGCAGAAGCGGCTTTAACACAAGCTGTAAATACCTATACTCAAGCCTACAACGGACGACATTATCTTAGCGGTATTGCGGAAGTTTATCTTGGCTTAATAGCGGGCGACAAAAAACAACTCGACAAGGCCCTCAATCATTTTGAAGAAGCTAAGCTTCATTACGACGAAAGCTATGGCGAAATTCACGCCAATCATGGTGATTTACTGGTCAATCAAGCAAGCGTGCTTGCATCTTTAGGTGAAGTTGCCCGTGCAAAACAAGACTGCAAACGTGGCATGGACATTTTAAACGACACGCTTGGCAAAGAAGCAGCTTTTACGCAGCAGTTGCAGGCCGTTTGTGATGATATTGACCTGCAGTAACCAGATGTTAAAAGTGAGTACTATAATTTAAACCCGCCAACAGCGTATGTTTGTGTCTATAATAAAAGCAATTCCTAAGAAAGCACTTAAGGCAAACTTTGAAAAACAAAGATCTCAATGCGTATATAGCCTGTCATGAGTGCGACCAACTCATTGCCATGCCTGAAGCATTAGGACGAAACGAGACCTTAACTTGCCCGCGCTGCATGAGTAAGCAGCTCACCAATTACGCAAACTCCCTCGAGCATTCAATTGCCTTTAGTCTCACTGCGCTGATTTTACTGATTATTGCTAATGCCTTCCCGTTTTTAAGTTTTGAAGCGCAAGGGCAAATAAAAACCATTTCGGTCATTGAGGCATCTTACGATTTGTATTTTCAAGGCTTTTATCTTTTATCGGCTTTGGTTTACGCCTTTGTGTTACTCATTCCTATTTTTTATTTGTGCGCCGTTTTAGTATTGCTTGTGCCTATCCGCTTAGGTTTACAACCACCTGCCCCAGTCGCCATTGGCAAGATGATAAGCCTAGCGCTGCCTTGGGCAATGGCAGAGGTTTTTATTGTGGGTGTGCTGGTGGCGTTAATCAAAGTGATAGAGTTAGCAGATATCGTATTTGGGGTGTCGTTTTGGGCTTATTCAGGCTTTGTCTTGTTTTTTATTGCGGCCTCAAATATTGCAAGCAGACATCAACTATGGAAATGGATTGAAGATGCGCGCTGATACTTCTAATGTTGCAAGCAACAATGAAACCGCCAATATCGCCTCAAATGGCGAGACTATAACCGAATACGCTAAAGGTACAGCAGCGAGTAAAGGCATCGCAAGTTGCCACGTTTGCAACCAATTAAACTTAAGCTCGTTGACTCACTGCACGCGCTGTAATGGCCGTTTGCATTTGCGTTATCCTAATAGCATTCAACGAACATTGGCGTTGGTGTTTACTGCTTTTTTACTCTATATACCAGCCAATCTTTACCCCATTATGACAACAACCTTACTTGGTGATGCCAGCCCAAGCACTATCATAAGCGGTGTGATTTTGTTTATTGATCACGGCTCCTATTTTGTTGCCTTTGTTATATTTGCTGCATCCATATTAATCCCTATCGCCAAAATGCTGGTGATTATATGGCTGTGTTACGCAACAACTCGGCCAACACGATTAAGTGAACTCGAACTCACCCGAATGTATCGCGCCACTGAGTTTATTGGCAAATGGTCCATGGTGGATATATTCGTAGTGGCGATACTGGTAGCATTGGTGCAAGTAAGCGGTTTAATGTCTATTGAGCCAGGCTTGGCAGCCAGAGCCTTTGCGCTAGTGGTAATACTGACGATGGTAGCGGCGCTTCAATTTGACGTACGATTAATTTGGGATCGACAAAAACAACAATGAACGACACACAAAACAACAACGCTAACCAAGAGCCAGAGAGCCGTCAGCCAGAGAGCACCGAGCTGGCGGCATCGCCCATTATCACTCAAAAGTCTCGCTTTTCGATGATTTGGTTATTGCCATTAATCGCTTTTATTATTGGCATGGGTATGGTTTATCACCAATGGCAAAACCGCGGTATAGACATTGCGTTAGTATTTGAAAATGCTGAAGGCCTTGAAGCTAAAAAAACCAAAGTTAAATTTAGAAACGTTGATATTGGTACGCTTAAGTCTGTTCAATTTACTGACGATGGCGAAAACATTGAAGCCATTGTTGAAATAGACCGCGACAAGCAGCGTTTCTTAAAAGCCGATACGCAGTTTTGGGTAGTGCGCCCGCGCATCGGGTCGTCGGGTATTAGTGGCTTTGGTACATTATTGTCGGGCGCATACATTAGTGTAGAGCCGGGCAAGTCACCTTATTATTCTGAGCGTTTTAGTGGTCTTGAAACACCGCCTATTTCATCGCCTACAGACGCAGGCCTAAAGCTGACTTTGCTGTCGAGCGGCGGTAAGTCGGTGCAAGAAGGTAATCCTATTATTTACCGCGGGTTTGAAGTCGGTGCTGTAGAGACTGTCGACTTTGACGTAGAGCTGCGCCAAGTTAGCTATGGTATTTTTATTCAAGCGCCATTCGACTCTCTGATCACTACTAACACGCATTTTTGGAATTCAGGTGGCTTTTCGATTACAGCCAATACCGAAGGTTTAACAGTCGACTTCGCGTCTTTTGAAAGCTTTATGTCGGGTGGTATTCAGTTTGATATTCCTGAAGACCTAGAGCTGGGTCAGCCGGTGAGTGAATCGCGCAGCTACACCTTGTATCCCTCTAAAAATAGCATTACCGAAGACCGCACATACGATTATTTAGAGTATGTCATTTTGGTTGAAGACTCCGTAGGTGGTCTCGAAATTGGCGCTGCTGTTGAATATCGAGGCATTCGAATTGGCAGAGTGCATCGGCCTTATTTGGGCTTTCACCAAACTAATTTAATCAGCCCAGATGAAACACGTATTGCTGTGGTGATTCATGTTGAACCCAAGCGGATTACGCAAAACGACGGCTATTCTAAAGAGTGGTTTGATAACCAATTTAGGGAATGGATACGCCAAGGCCTTGCAGCCAGTCTAGAAACCGCTAACTATATAACGGGCTCGCTCAAAGTTAGTTTGGATATGGGTAATGGATTAAACCCTGATATTGAATATTTTGGCGAATATACGGTTATTCCAAGTGCTCAAAGTGGCTTTGCCAGCATACTGGGTAAAACCGACAAGCTACTAACTAAGCTCGAAGGCTTGCCTCTTGATGAAATTGCAGCCAATACTAATCAAGCAATATTGTCAGCAAACATGGCTATTTTATCAGCTAACGATGCCGTACTGGCAACAGAGTCCGTACTAGGCTCAGTTGAAACAACCTTGGCAGAGGCGCGCCAAACATTAAGCGGCTTGCAGGAAGACTCGCCAATTTATCAGAAGCTCGAAAATAACTTACAAGAGCTCGAGCGGACCTTAAATATGATGCAGCCATTTTTACAAGAAATCCGCAGAAAACCTAACTCGTTGATTTTTAGCGACAGCCCAGCCCCCGACCAAGAACCGAAAGGAAAAGGACAATGATAAAACGGCTTATTCAAAAGTATCGGGCTTGCGTATTTATGCTGTTTGCAGCAGTTACCTTGAGCGCATGTGTGAATACTGCGCCCACGCCCGACACATACTACTACGTGCTCGATGCATCGCCACAAAGCTTTGCCAGTAAGACGGTCGATAAGCCTCTTAAGTCATACAAAGTACTGCCGGTGCAAGTGCCCGACTATTTGAATCAAACCAACTTGGTGCTCAAGTTAAGCGACCATCAGATAAAAATTACCCACTATCATTACTGGGCCGAAGACTTGCGCCAGAGCATCCAGCGCATAATCATAAACGAACTTAACCAAGCAAACAGTGAAGCGAGTTTTAGCAAGCAATGCGGCCAGTGCGCGCCACTACAAATAAGCCTACAACACTTTTACCCTACCGAAAGTGGCGATGTCGTATTGGCGGGCACTTATCAAATTACAAGCCATAGCGCGAAGGGCAAACGCACTGAACAGCAGTATTCTTTCAGCTTTAATCGAAGCTTAGAAACGGGCGGTTATGATGAAGCTGTGGCCACTATGCGCTTATTGCTCGACGACTTAGCGATACAAATAAATCAAAACCTCAACTAGTTTTTGCTATTACGCCTTTGCGCCAAGGCCAAAGAGTCAAATAGCTTGCGTAGTGCAATAAACAGGCGCAAAACACAGAAAATTTGTATAAGCCTATTCATTTGAACAAGCCGTACAACAAAACACCCTTTTTGGGGCTATTGCCCAAGACTTTGCCGAAACCTGCATGAGCATACAAAAGCAAGCTTTGCCGAAAGACTTTACCGACATGCTTCGTTTTCAATAGTTATTACCGCCTCTGACTGTCAGCTTACTTTACAAAACAAATATCACTAATTTCCTTGTTGCACTTAAATATCCATTTATCAAACGATTTTTCTATTTGGTCCAATAATTGCTAATGAGCTAATTCGACCTAGTAAGTACGCTAATTGTAAGTAGTACCAGGTATATCGAAAAAGGAAATATTTAGATGAGTAGTAAAATATTAAAAAGCATGTTTATTGGCTTAACCTTAGCCATAAGTAGTATAGCAAATGCAGACCTAATTTATTCAAATGGTACTGTCGATCTCGAAAATAATGGCGCGTTCTTTTCTGACAAAGATGGCTCATCTTATGAAATTTACGATGATTTTTCCCTAAGCAGCGCTAACACACTTAGCTCGATTGATTTCTGGGGTAGCTTTTGGAGAACTGGGGTATTTGAAGCTGATCTTGCCTTTGGCATTAATGTGTATAGTGGCGATACAAGCATCGACCTCGGTAACCTAATCGGAAGCTCTTCGCTAAACCTTTTCAGTCAAGTAGACACCGGCGAAGACCATAACAACAATGGTACAGCAGATATCTATCAATTTAGTGCTGACCTCGATTCAGTTATTAACATAGGCGACACGGCAAATTACTGGGTTTCAGTGTTTGCAACTCGTGGCACCGACTCTACGCGTTTTACTTGGCAAGAAGTATCTAACAGCGGCAATTCAATTCAGGTTACTAGTGGCTCAAGGAATATAAACACAACACTAGCGTTTGATTTATATAGCACCAAAAGAGCTATGGATGTGTCAGCACCATCAACAATCGCAATTTTCACATTAGCTTTGATTGGCTTAGCCGCTCGCAAGCTCAAGAAAAACATTTAGTTTTTGTAGGCTTCGGCGCTTTGCTGAAGCCTTACATAAGCACAAAAAGCACTGCCTGTAATGGTCAGTGCTTTTTTGTGCAGTTTCGCAAGAGTTTGCCTTAACGCCAAAAGAGTTAGCGCTGCTAAAAGGCATATATAATATGAAAAACTTAACGAATTTCTTTAAACGTAATAAAAGCGCCGAGGCTCACCAAAATTCCGCCAGATAAATGCGCAGTACTTATTTACTAGGCGTTGTTTTTTTGTGTTTTTGGATCTTAAGTAAAGAAGTTACCGTGGCACTTAAGTATCATTTACTAGCGTGTGAAAAAACATGTGTAAGTTGTTATCGATAAGCCACGGTGTATATTACAGTTATATACGCATTTAACTATCACAGCTTGTAACAGGTATAAAGTTTGAGTTAATTACTAGATAGTGCATAATTTAAACTCTTGATTTAGCTCAATACCTTGCATAAAAGGCCTGTAACTAATGACATCTGCTTTGCCCTTAAATATTGGCGTGACGGGCCATCGTGATATTCCCCACCAAGACAGGCCAAAGCTGGCAAATGCAGTAGCCGCAGAACTCAAGCTAATGCAAAAGCAACATCCAAGCACTACCATCAATTTATTATGCGGGCTAGCTGAGGGTGCCGATCAAATAGCCGCGAGTGTTGCCATTAATGAAGGCGTTAACCTTATTGCCGTGTTGCCTTTTGAGCAAAGCGAATATGAAAAGGACTTTACCTCTCCCGAAGCGCTTAACGAGTTCAGGCAGTTGTTGCAACAATGCAGCGAAGTGCATATATGCGACAAGAGTGAACAAACCCATCGTGACGAGGGTTATATTGAGTTGGGCCGAACGCTTGTTAGGTGCTGCGATATCGTTTTTGCGATGTGGGACGGCGTAATGCAGGCAGACGCCGATAACGATAATGTGGCAAAAGGCGGCACCGCAGATGTGGTCACCATGTGCATAGAAGGCATAATGGACAACAACAGTGTGCTTTTTTCTAAACCTAATAAAACTCATTGTAAATGGCTGGTGGCCAACAGAGACAAACACGATAGTGGGTCGGGTAAGATTCATTCTGAGTCAGCCGTTGGCAGTTGGAAAGCTTTGCCTATCGCCGGTAATCAAGACGATGCCGTTTTGCAAGAGATCCTCACCAAAATAGACCGCTTCAATCTCGATGCATCGACTATTTCTGAGCAAGACAAAAACCAGAGCATTGAATACTTGTTAGGCTCAAACAAAATTACTCCAAGCCTTGAGCCAATCGCAAAGCTTATTAATGCCTACAGCTTGGCCGATTGTTTAGCTCAAGCAAGGCAGCGCCAACGCAGCCTTTCGCTTATACTCATTACGGTATTGTCATTTTTAGCCATTACCGCCCAGCAAGTTTATGTTGGGCCAGTTGCCACGCTCGGTTGGTATTTTACACATATCATTTTGGTTTTGGTGGTCATCGTCACCTATCGACTCTTTTTTGTGGGTACACAGTCAAAAGAAGAACAGTTTGTAGAACGGCGAGTATTTGCTGAAAATTTACGCGTACAGATATTTTGGCACATTGCCGGTATTGGTGATAACTGCGCGAATAATTATCGCACCACTAAATTCAATGAGATGGACTGGATTATTGATAACCTCAATAAAATAAGTTTCAACATTGAACAGCCCGCTGCAGCCGATGTGGATTTTGTAAAAAAGCATTGGGTAACAGATCAACGAGACTATTTTTATGGCCAAGAAGGTAAAAGTGGCCGAGCAGCGCAGTTAATGGCTAAGTCTCGTCAGTATAAGCGGTGCACCAAAGTATTTTTCATTTTAGCTTTAATACTGATGGCCTTAAGTACATTTAAAATTGAGTTTAACTTATTACCCGCAATGTCAGACAACATGTTGTTTATGATTGTGGGATTGCTCTTTATAAGTTCTGCGTTATTTAAGACATTCTCAGTACAGATGGGTTTTGAAGAGTTGAGCCACCGCTATCTTCGAACAGGGTATTTCTTTCAGCAAGCGCTCAAGCGAATGGAGCTGCTCGACAAAAAATACGACCCGCAAACGGCCGAACATGTTCAAAAACATCAAAATATAATCAGGATTATCGGACTGGAAGCACTGAATGAGAATGCAGCTTGGCTACAA
>CAZXTD010000157.1:0-9577 GCA_964643575.1 uncultured Glaciecola sp.
GACAAGCCCATCGACTGCGCAATAGAATAAAAGAAGTGAGGCACCATTTCGGTTGCCATTTCACCCACGTTATCGCGCGAAAATTCAGCATCAAACTGTAGGTGCGGGCGGTTTGAAATATCCATTAAACATTCGGCTCGGCATTCGTCCATGGGTAAGGCAAAACCGAATCGGGCTATACCGCGTTTGTCGCCCAATGCTTTTTTAAGTGCTTCGCCTAGGGCGAGGGCAGTGTCTTCAACACTGTGGTGGTCATCAATGTGTAAGTCGCCGTCTACATTTAGGTTTAAGTAAAAGCCACCGTGGGTCGCTATTTGGTCGAGCATGTGATCAAAAAAGCCCATTCCTGTGCTAATGACCGATTTGTCTTGGCTATCAAGGTTCACTTCGACGCTTATTTTGGTTTCGCTAGTGTTGCGCTCGACCTTAGCTGTTCGCGCTTTTACCGTGAGCTGTTTGCATATGCTGTCCCAGTTGTTGCTGCTAGGGTTGTACTTAATACCCTCAATGCCCATGTTTTGCGCCAGCTCAATGTCGGTGTCTCTGTCACCAATTACATATGAGCGCGTAAAGTCGACTTTGCCTTGCTGTAAATAGTTTTTAACTAATCCCAATTTAGGCTTACGGCACGAACAATTGTCGCTATCAAAGTGAGGACAAATAAGCACGTCATCAAAATGCACGCCTTGGCTAGTAAACAAGGCCATCATTGCATTGTGCGGGGCATCAAAGTCGGCTTGCGGGAAGCTTTTTGTGCCCAAACCATCTTGGTTAGACACCATGACCAAGCTAAAGCCAGCTTTTTGTAATGATAGCAAATTGCTGATTACGTTAGGCTCAAAAACAAGTTTTTCGAGGCTGTCGAGCTGTTTGTCGACCGGCGGCTCTTCTACTAGGGTGCCGTCTCTGTCGATAAATAAAATGGCTTGTTGACTCATTATTCTGCCTCGTTGTTAACTGCTGGCGACACTGCTTGGGTCGCGAAAAATGTTTGAATTAGGTTCAAAAGCTGATTGTTTTGCTCGGGCGTACCAATGCTTATACGCAGGCATTTGTCGAGCATTACCTGCTTCGACTGATCGCGTATAAGCACATTATTGTTAACTAGGTACTGCATTAGCTCGCTATTGTGCTCACTTCTAAATAGTACAAAGTTGCCACACTGCTTGCCCACTAATGTTATCTCTTTAATGGCATTTAAAGAATCGCTCAAGCGCACAAGCTCATTGTTTAAACTATCAACACGAGCGCGCATTGTTTCGAGCCCTTTACTGTTTAGGGCTTGGGCTGCAATCTGAGCCACGGGGTCAGGTACCGGGTAAGGCGCAATAACTTTAAGCAAAACCTGTTTAATTGCTGGGCTACTCAGTACAAAACCGCAGCGTATGCCAGCTAATGCAAAGCCTTTTGATAAGGTGCGTAAAATAACAAGATTGTCATATTTGTCTAATAAATTGGTTTGCGTTGTGTTTGCGCTAAACTCAATGTAAGCCTCATCTAGTACAACAATACCTTTACCCGAATACGCCTTCAAAATGGCTTCTACATTGGCGCTAGGAACAAGCGTGCCAGTAGGGTTATTGGGCGAGCATAAAAACACAACGCTGACCTTATCGGCTTGCGCGCAAACTTGGTCTACATCAACCGAAAAGTCGCACAATAAAGGCACTTTTTGTACGCCTACATTAAAGGTGCTTGCGCTAATTGCATACATACCGTAAGTCGGTGGGCATATTAACACGCTGCTCTTTGCGGGCGTGCAAAAGGCCCTTATAACTAGCTCAATGCCTTCATCAGCGCCGCGCGTAGTTACAATTTGCTCTTGTCGCAAACCCGTATATGTAGCATAAGCTTTTAATACTGATTCTGGCTGGCAGTCGGGGTAACGATTAAGTAGTTCGCTTGACACTTCAAACGTGCTGCTCTCGGGCGACTCATTGGCGTTTAGCCAAACGCGTTGCTGCCCTTCACTTGCTGCAAATAAACGGCGTGCCGACTCGTATGGGGTGAGTTCTTTTAGGTGCTCGCAGGTAAGCTTTGATAACCAATCAGTCATTGTTAGCCTCACCTTTTGTGGTTTTGGCATCAAGCTCTTCGAGCCTGATAGTAACTGCGTGGCTGTGCGCATCTAAACCTTCTGCATTGGCTAAATCGATAATCGCTTTGCCGATTTTTTGTAAGCCTGATTGCGACAAAGTCTGCACAGTGTAGCGACGCATAAAATCAAGTAAGCCTAAGCTAGAGTAATTGCGAGAATAGCCATAAGTAGGCAGTACGTGGTTAGTGCCGCTAGCATAGTCACCCGCAGACTCAGGCGAATAAGCGCCTACAAAAATTGAACCGGCATTTCTCACTTTACTGGCAACGTCACTGGCGTTTTCGGTCTGCACAATAAGGTGTTCAGCTGCATAAGCGTTTGCCACCTCTAAGGACTGTTCAACCGATTCAGTCACAATAAAACGGCTGTTAGCGATAGATTTTTCAGCAATGCCTTGGCGGCTGAGCTTTGCTAATTGCAATAACACTTCTTGCTGCACTCTTTTTACAAATGCAGCATTGTTAGCCACAACGACTGCTTGTGAGTCAGGGCCATGTTCAGCTTGCGATAACAAATCGGATGCAACAAAAGCGGGGTTAGCAAATTCATCCGCAATCACCAGTACTTCTGATGGGCCTGCCGGCATATCAATTGCCGCGCCATCGACACTTTGGCTAACCTGTTGTTTTGCTTCAGTAACAAAGCTATTACCCGGGCCAAATATTTTGTCCACTTTTGGAATCGTTTTTGTGCCGTAGGCCATGCCAGCGATTGCTTGCGCGCCGCCGCACAAATATATGTGCTCAATACCGCACTTGCTAGCTGCATATAAAATTTCGATAGCGATGTCACCACTTGCTGAGGGCGGAGTACATAAAATGGGGAGTTTGCAACCCGCTACTTGCGCACTAACGCCTAACATTAATACCGTAGAAGGTAGTGGTGCGCTACCACCAGGAATATATAATCCTACAGCTTCAAGCGCCGCGTGCTTTTGCTCACATACAACACCGGGTTGGGTTTCTACCGTAATATCTTTGGGGTATTGCGCCTTGTGAAACTGTTTAATGTTGTCATAGGCCATATCAATGGCGTCTTTTACATCCTTTGATATGGCTTGCTCGGCTTCAAATATTTTGCCCGGGGCAAGTCGCAAGTTGTTAAGCTTTGCACCATCAAACTCCTTGGTGTAGTCAACAATAGCTTGGTCACCTTGGCTTTTTACTTTAAGTAATATTTTACTAACGGTATCGCGCAATAAACCCGAGTCTGCTAGTGCAGGGCGCGCTAGCACACCAGATTGCATGGCCTCATCGAGTTCGTTCCAAATAATTGCCTGTGGTATTGTCATGACTTAGCCCATCATTTTCTCTATTGGCAGCACTAAAATTGAGCTGCAACCTAACGCTTTTAGTTTTTCCATGGTTTCCCAAAATAGGGTTTCTGAACTCACTACATGGATAGCTACACGGTCATCTAAACCCGCAAGTGGGAGCACGGTTGGGTTTTCTGCACCGGGTAACAAGGATTTTACTTGCTCTAGATAATTAGTTGGCGCATGTAACATAATGTATTTGCTTTCTTTAGCTTGTAATACGCCGTCTATACGCGGTAACAAGCGCGTTACGAGTGCTTGTTTATCGGCGCTCAATGATTCAGATTTTTGAATAAGCACGGCTTTAGAAACAAATACCTCATCTTCTTCACGTAGGCCATTAGCTTCAAGCGTAGCGCCGGTAGAGACTAAATCACATATGGCGTCTGCTACGCCTGCTCGTGGTGCTACTTCAACCGAGCCCGTTAGCATGACGGCTCTGGCGTTAATGTTTTTTTCGTTAAAAAAGCGCTCTAGTAAATAAGGATAAGTTGTTGCTACTTTTTTGCCTTCAAGTGAGCTTACCGAGCTGTAATTGAATTCTGTCGGCACGGCAATCGATAAACGACAACCGCCATAATCAAGGCGACGTAAGGTTTTAAACTCATGCGCCTTATTTGATGCTTGGCGTTCTAGCATTTTTTCTTCCAACTCGTTTTCGCCTATAAATCCAAGGTCTACCACGCCGTCCATGACGAGTCCTGGAATATCGTCATCGCGCACACGCAATAAATCAATGGGTTGGTTGGTGCTATGGGCGATAAGTAAGCGATCTCTTATTTGCAATTTAATGCCGATGGCTTTTAACAATGCAATGCTGTCGTCGCTTAAACGACCTGACTTTTGCACGGCTATTCTCAATCTGTTGCTATCGCTCATGGATAATTCCTTGTGTATTGATATATTTTATCGTTTCTATATATATTGGCGTCTAATTTACCGAAAAAGTAACTAGTTGGTTCAATTTATTCATTTTTTAGCTTCATCTTTTTCTTTAGGTTTAAGTCTTTAGACTTAAAAGAAAAAACCCCCGAAAGTTTCCTTCCGAGGGCTTCAATTTTATTGCATCGCCATGGGAAGGTTAAACACGCCTTCCAAGCACTTGCCTTGAAAGGTTAAGCGCGGATAAGATGGTGATGCGTAAAATTAATGAATGTGGTCATGTAAAACTTCGCTCGCTTTTTAAATGTGCTTGTTTAGTAAAATAACGACTTAATTTGAACGGTGCAGATGGTATCCAACTCCACTGTGTTTATCAATAGCCGATATTGAATATCTTATAAAAACTGTGGCATTTATCGATATTTGCTTGATTATTCTAAATCAATCGCCTTAAGTGCCATTTATGGGTCAGAGTAACACGATGTTGAGTAGGACTTGTTTAATTGGCGTTTCCCCCAAGATATACATGTATAATCAAGAGCAATAAAGTGTCATTAAGTCTTAATCGCCAAGCTACATGGGTGATAGGTAGATAACGAGGAAGCTGTGCAAAATCCATTTTCTAATTTAAGTAACAAAATAAAAGGCGCAATTCGCGAAAAAGCGATTAGCCGAGCAAAAACTCGGATTGTTATTGCGCAAAAGCGCCCTGAAGACTTTTCTCCCGAAGAGCTCGAGGTTATTGTGCAGGAAGAAGAAGCGCAAATTTATTCCAGCATTCGCGAGAAGGGCTTGCTTGCAGTATTGGCAGTGCTCGGCTTGAACTTTTTTGGATAGTCTTTTGTGAATAATCTTTTGCGAATAATCAGTTGTGAAAAACCCTTCGAAGTGCTTTTTTATGAATAGCTTGAGCGATTACCTAATATGAACAAGATTCTCAACATTATTTTATCCGGTTTGCTGTGGCGTCAGTACAAGTTTTTAATTATAAGCTTAGTGCTATTGATTGTTTCTGTATTTGTTATTGGGCAAGTACACGACGATTATTTGGCTTATGCTCAAAGTACCATCGAAAGTGGCGGCGAGGGCCCAAACGTTGGGCTTTCGTTCATCATTAAATGGGGCTTATGGATACTCGCGTTTAGTTTGTTTATTTTTGCGAATCATCTTGCAAACGCCCGCAAAGAAAAACAAAAAGCAGAACAAGGGTCAAATAAAACGCTGCGCACACTGCTTAGCTTTAAGCGCAATAAAACGTCTGAACCTGCAATACAAAAACCAGTAAAATCGAGTAAACCCAACTCAAGCGACGACCCATTCGCTCATTTACGCGCCAAAGAAAAGCTGCGCAGCTACGCCGACTTAGTCATAGAAACCCACGAAGAGAAAGAAAAGAAAAAGTAATCCAGAGTTGAAGTTTAAAAATATACCCAATGAAGTAAAGCAATCACTATCATTGCATAAGCGATAGAAATTGGTACGCCAATTTTAGTGAAGTCGGTGTACTTGTAATCTGACGCGCTAAATACAAGCAGGTTGGTTTGGTAACCGTAAGGCGAAATAAAGCTAGCGCTGGCGGCAAAGGCTACCGCGAGCGCAAAAGGCATAATGGGAAGGTTCATTGCACCAACAACACCATAAGCAAACGGAAACATAAGCGCTGCGGCTGCGTTATTGGTCACAAATTCAGTTAATAGTACCGTCATCAAATAAATCACGATCAGTGCATAGATGGGGTGCATATCGCCAATAATTGGCATCAAGTAAGAGGAAGCGATGTCAATAACGCCCGAGTTCTCAAGCGCAGTGGCTAAACTTAGTGCGCCTACAATAACAATGATTAAGTTAAGCGGTAAGTTGCGTTTAATTTCGGAAATTGACGATATTTTAACCACCACTAAACTTGCCGCAAAAAAGAGCAGACCTGTGGCAAGAGGAACAACAGAACTCGCAGCAAGCGCAATAGCGGCAATAAACCCAAACCAAGTGAGAGCTTCTTGCCACGGCACAAGTTTACGCTCGATTTTTTGTTCAGACACAATAAAGAAGTTCTTACGAATATTGTCGCGCTGCTGAAAGTCGCTGCCGGTGGCTAGCAATAAAAAGTCACCGGCTTGAAGTTTTAATTCTCCTAGCTTCCCTGAAATTGATTCTCCGTCGCGTCTAATCGCCACTACAGCCGAGTCAAAAAGGGCTCTAAAGCCAACTTGCTTTAAACTTTTGTTTAAAATCGGCGCACGGTTCGACACAATAACTTCTGTAAGGTTTTCACTCATCAAACCGTCTGTTTCAGCAAACATGGTTAAACCGCGAATATGGGCAATACTTGATATTTTTTGCACATTTCCTGTAAATATCAGCTTGTCGTTTGCTTGAATAATCATTTGCGGCTTAACCGGCGAAATAATTTTACCGTTGCGTACAATTTCAATTAAAAAGAGTTCGGGTAGGTTTCGTAAGTGGTTTTCTTCTACTGTTTTGCCAATGAGTTCTGAGTTGTCTTCTACGTCGGCCTCGAGCAGATACGACTGGTAGTTATTTTTGCGGGCTTCAAAAGTAGGAAGTAAAGGGCTTAGCACAAATAGCAATATGCCGCAGCCTAAGCCGGCACTTAGCCCAAAGAGAGTAAAGTCAAAAAAGTTAAAGCCAGGGTGTCCGTGCTCAATTAAAAAACTGTCGACGATAAGGTTAGTGGATGTGCCAATTAGTGTAACCGTTCCACCCAATATGGCCGCATAACTTAAGGGAATAAGTAGTTTAGAAGGTGGATGCAGCTGATTTTGTTTTATTGGCCCAATTAAGCTCGCCACTACCGCCGTATTATTTAAGAGCGCAGAAGATGAAAAGGTGAGCACAAACATACGCCAAAAACTCTTCGCATAACTGCCCGAGATAATGGCTCTGCCAAGGCGCATAATTAAGGTTGTTTTGTCGATAGAATGGCTGACGAGCAAAAGCAGTATAAGCGTAATTAAGCCTGTGTTAGTCGCATTTTTGAGAATATTTTCCATATTTAACTGTTGCAGCAGCACGAGGCTTAATGTGCACGCTGCAAATACGCTCGAGGGCCTAGCTTTGCTAAAGATGAGTGCGGCCATCGTGGCAACAAACACCACCAAAACCAAAATTTGATCAACAGTCATACATATTTCAATATACTTACATTTGTTTAGAGTAGTGGCAGGGGCTTGAATAGTCTAGTAAAAAACTTAGTTGATTGATGTATAGCTTATTCGCTAAGTCAGCCTAGCCTAAATTTATGAGCCTATGTGTATTCCAATAAAAAAGCCACGATGCACAAAGAGAAAGCTTTGCGCAAACGCGGCTTTACATAGCTCAATAGTCTTAGTTTTGGCTAATATCCATTGCGCCCCAATGTGGGAAGTGTTTTCTGACTAGGGCATTAAACTCTAGTTCAAACTCAGAATAGTCGGTTGTAGCACCCGTATCTTCATTTGCGCTTATGATCATACCTGCGCCTACTGTACCGTTAGTCATTCTATCGATAACGATAAAAGCACCAGTTGCACGATTAGAGGTGTATGGGTCACAAGCAACATTTTGCGTTAGCCTGATGTCAGTCACACCAATCTCATTTAAGTTTAAGTGAAGAGCTTCGCTGCTTGCTAGCGTGTTAACGTCTATTTTATGGTCAAGATTAGACACGCTACCCGACACGGTTTTAGTCGCAAACTTAAAGCTGTATTGCTTGTTAGGAATAAGTGCCTCTTCGGCCATCCATACAAGATGTGACTTAAAGCTATTGGCGTTTAATGGCAGGTTATTAGCCTTAACAATCATATCGCCGCGCGAAATGTCAATTTCGTCCTCAAGCGTTAAGGTCACCGCGTTAGGCGCTGTGCCTAGTTCGATGTCACCATCAAATGTATATATACTTTTTACTTTTGATGTTTTGCCTGATGGTAATACTGCGATTTCGTCACCCACTTTTATTTGACCTGAAACAATCGTGCCGGCAAAGCCTCTAAAGTTTAAGTTTGGACGATTGACATATTGCACCGGGAAACGAAAATCATCGTTGACTTGATTGCTAATCTCGATGGTTTCAAGCGTTTCCATTAGAGTAGGGCCAGTGTACCAAGGCGTATGCTCGCTCTTGTTCACAACGTTGTCGCCTTCAAGCGCCGATAAGGGCACAAAGCGAATATCAGGAATGTTGAGCTGTTCAGAAAATTTCAAAAAGTCGGCTTTGATTTCTTCATAAACTGTTTCACTAAACTCCATCAAGTCCATTTTGTTGACAGCAACAATTGCGTGTTTTATGCCTAACAAAGACGCTAAAAACGAGTGACGCTTGGTTTGGGTTTTAATACCGGCACGTGCATCAACCATTAAAATGGCTAAATCACACGTTGATGCACCGGTAACCATGTTGCGAGTGTACTGCTCGTGTCCAGGAGTATCAGCAATAATGAACTTGCGCTTATCAGTACTAAAGTAGCGGTACGCCACGTCGATAGTAATACCTTGTTCACGCTCTGACTGCAGGCCATCAACAAGAAGGGCTAAATCAACCTTTTCACCTGTGGTACCGACTTTTTTACTGTCTTTAGTAACAGCAGCAAGTTGGTCTTCATAAATCATTTTGGAGTCATGTAATAGACGTCCAATTAATGTGCTTTTACCATCATCTACACTGCCACAGGTTAAAAAGCGCAGCATATCTTTGTTTTCATGCTGATGCAGGTAAGAAATAATATCGGTTTGTAATAGTTCGTTTTCGCTATTCATGGCTTAACAGCTCACTAAAAAATAAGGATTTAATAAAGAATCTTTTTGGTTATAACGTAAAGGTTCAGCCTGGTCAGAAAACAAAGCCTGATCTTCGTTATAAACAGTCACTCTGCCACCTGCAGCTTCGACAACGGCTTGTGCTGCAGCCGTATCCCACTCAGATGTAGGACCGAGGCGGGGGTATAGATGAGCCTTGCCTTCTGCGACTAAGCATAACTTGAGAGAACTTCCCATAGGGACAAGCTCAGCTTCGTCATCAAGCGACGTGATCATGGCTTCAATAGCTGGGCTCTGATGCGAGCGGCTGCCAACAATTTTCCATGTCTGTCCCTCTTGGTGCTGACTGGGTGATAGTATCGTTTTCTGACCGTTAGCTAGCTTGTAGGCTAATTTTTCTTTCTGACTAACACCTACATAGGTTGTTGATAATACGGGTGCATAAACAATACCTAGGGTCGCTTGACCATTTTCAATGAGTGCAATATTGACCGTAAATTCACCATTTTTCTTGATAAATTCTTTAGTCC
>CAZXTD010000158.1:0-309 GCA_964643575.1 uncultured Glaciecola sp.
TTTGCAGGTCTATAATCTCGCAAGATATACCGTCTTTTTCGGCCATTTGTGCTGCTTTTTCTATCACTTCTACCTGAGCACCCCAAGCGAGTAAAGTAATATCGCTGCCTTCTTTTACAATATCAGCCTTACCTAAGGGCAGTTCATAATCGCCTTCAGGTACTTCACCGACCGACGCTCGATAGATTTTTTTCGGTTCCATAAACAGAACGGGATTATCGTCTCGTATGCTGGAAAGAAGCAGCCCTTTAGCTTGATAAGGATTGCGTGGAATGACTATTTTCATCCCTGGTATATGCGCAAAAAAGG
>CAZXTD010000158.1:319-9523 GCA_964643575.1 uncultured Glaciecola sp.
CTTCAGGTGACTGCGAATGATAATGACCACCGGCAATACCACCGCCATATGGCGTGCGAATAGTAAGCGTACCGCAGCTAAACTGGCCACCACTACGGTATCTAAATTTTGCCGTTTCGTTAATGATTTGATCAAACGCTGGAAAGATATAATCAGCAAACTGGATTTCGGCAACAGGTATAGAGCCTTGCGAAGCTAGACCATTGGCAAAACCAATAATGCCTTGTTCGGTCAATGGTGTGTTAAAACACCGGTCTTTACCAAATTGCTGCTGCAAGTTAGAGGTCGCTCTGAATACACCGCCGAAATGGCCAACATCCTCACCAAATACCATTACGCGCTCATCTTCTTCCATCACTGTAATAAGGGCGTTGTTAATTGCTTGGAGTAAATTCATTTTTACCATGATTATTTTCTCCCTGCCGTTTTAGGATAGTCGTTTGGGTATTTATTAATATGCGCCTCTAAAGATGCGAGTTGTTTCTTTAAGTGCCAAGGTGGCGTGTCGTAGACATCTTCTACAATGTCTTTGAGCGGGTTTACGGGCACCTTCTCAGCTTTTTTCAGCGCTTCTAAGATTTCAGCGCGTGATTCATCTTTGTAGGTTTGAATCTCTTTTTCGTTAAACCAGCCTTTTGCTTCCAGCAACTTTTGAAAACGCAGCACTGGGTATTTTAGTTGCCACCTAGCTTCTTCGTCTTTGCTTCTGTAACCACTTGGGTCATCTGAGGTGGAGTGGGCAGACAAACGATAAGTCATTGCTTCAATTAACACTGGACAATTGTGCTCAAGCGCAATCGCTCGCGCTTTTTGAGTAGCAGCATAAACGGCAAGCACGTCGTTGCCATCTACTCGAATCGTGCGCACACCATAACCGATGCCGCGAGAAGCAATACCGTCGCCCGCAAACTGCTCTTCGGCAGGTGTAGAAATCGCGTAGCCGTTGTTTCGACAAAAGAAAATAACTGGGCAATTGAGCACCGCCGCCATGTTGACGCCCGCATGAAAATCGCCCTCTGACGCCGCACCTTCTCCAAAATAACAAATTGTAATAGCGGGTTGTTTTGCCATTTTTTGGCCGTAAGCATACCCTGCGGCTTGCGGTATTTGCGTACCAAGCGGAGATGAAATGGTCATAAAGTTAAGCGCTTTGTCACCATAATGAATCGGCATTTGACGACCCTTGTTAGGGTCTAACTGATTACTGAACATTTGATTCATGAACTGTTTAGTTTTATAGCCTCTATAAACTAGTGCGCCTTGCTCACGATACTGAGACATAATCATGTCGTTGTCGTTTAGGGCTGCAGCAGAGGCCACAGTAGCCGCCTCTTCGCCTTTACAGGCTAAGTAAAAACTGATGCGACCTTGGCGCTGAGAACCAATCATTCTGTCATCAAGCAAACGTGTATATTCCATGCTCTTAAGAATTTTAAGCGCTTCTTTTTTTGATAACTCAGGAGTATTTTGCTCTGACAACTCTTGGCCGTTTTCGTTGAGCAATTGCAGCATAGGAATATCTATCAAACCATTCTCGATAACGGTCACTTCATGTATAGCATTCACACCACTTAGGTGGTTTCTGTCTTTTAATAATTCATTCTGCATAACACATTAGCCTTCTGCCTAAACTAGTTTCGTTTGTGGGCGATAACAACATAAATATGCCAAAGCTTTTGTTAAATTTTGGTAACAAAATAGCGTGGCGCAACTTAATCACTTAAAGTAGCGTTATATTAGAGTAGGTTTGCTTATCTCGCATTGCTTATTCAAATGAGGGATGGCTAACAATAATGAGAATCTGTTTAATTTGCAGAACAAACTAGGATACTTATCCTAATTGTAACAAATTTGTATACTTTTAGTGACTATTCATTCACTGCCGTAAGTCAAGTGCCCTTTTTATAAGGGATTGAATTGACACTCAAATAGTCATCAGTGAATAGTACTGAACTTATCACTTGATTTGAAACCAAATTAGAGTGACAGTTTTGTTCAGCAATAAGAATTTATCGCGTATTAATTGAAGTATCACAAGTATGCTTCAAAACACAGAGTGTGGAGACCTAAATGAAAATGATTGCCGCAGCGGTTGCAGTAGCATTACACGGCGTAACATTAAACGCATACGCGCTTGACAGCGACGATGCGCCGGGCCAAAAAAGCTCGTATCCGCTAGCCTCTAGTGCGACTGAAAAGTCCGATCAATACCGGCAACAAAGAACGGTCAGGTTTACTCATAATCCTGATAAAAACGCCCGTTCTCACATTGCAAAATTTGTCTATGAGCCAGGCTTAAGTGGCGAGCATACCTATATTGTTGAACTTAACGAAGAAGCGGTTAGCCAAAACCCGTTGTCGGCAAAAGCGTTAAGCGAACGCAAAGGCGCCCTTAGCGAGCAAAGAGCAACAAGCACAAACGCCGCACAAGCAATTAGCATTGGTGAGAACGACGACGCTATTAAGCAACAACTTCGTAAAATATCAACGCAGCAAAACGCGTTTATGTCCAAAGCACGTTCGACTATATCCGACATCAAGCAATTAGCCGAGTATCAATATGCGCTTAACGGCTTTGCTCTTAAGCTCACACAAAACGAAGCCCAAGCATTATCTGAATTGCCAGAAGTGTTAAGTATCTCTCGCCAGCACATCTACACTACCGATACCGACCGCGGGCCAACGCTTATTGGCGCACCAAGAGTATGGAACGGCAGCGCAGCACCCTCAATCAATTCCACACAAGGCGAAGGAGTAGTTGTCGGTATTATCGATTCTGGTGTGAACACCGATCATCCCTCTTTTGCTGAGGTGTCGGGCGATGGTTTTGTCCATACTAACCCACTAGGTGACGGTAACTACCTAGGTGATTGCGCAGGGAACTTTGCTGAACTTTGTAACAATAAACTCATTGGTGTTTATAGCTATTCTGTTATTACTAACGATTACGCCGACACTGATGTATTCCCACCTAATTTACCCAGAAACGGCGAAGACTACGGTGGTCATGGCAGTCACGTTGCCTCAACAGCGGTCGGTAACGTGCTACTTAACGTGGCCGAAAGCTTACCTGAGTTAAACGAAGAACGCTCAAGTGGTGTGCCTACTGGCTTTGTATTTGACCAGATATCAGGTGTTGCCCCGCGAGCTAATTTAATCAGCTACCAAGCCTGTTATGGCGGCCGCGCTGACGCGGGCGACACTTATGGTGATTGCCCCAGCGCAGCCATTTTAGCGAGTATTGAGTCTGCGATACAAGATAACGTTGATGTAATTAACTTTTCTATTAGTGGTGGAGGCAACCCTTGGAATGACCCTGCTGACCGTGCCTTTTTAAACGCCCGAAATGCCGGTATTTTTGTGGCAACTTCTGCTGGTAATAGCGGTCCTGATGCCGAGAGTTCAGAGAAAAACGCACCTTGGTATACCAGTGTGGCTGCTTCTGAACACGGACGACAAAACGCATTTGTAAAAGAGTTGCGCAATTTTAGCGGTGGAGCTAGCAACCTTGGCACAATACCCGGACAAAGTAATTCAGGTTCGATTACCGCATCAATAGTCTATGCAGGTGATTTTACCAATAGCAACGACCCTGGCGGCGATCCCGCACAATGTTTACAGCCCTTCCCTAGCGGCACATTTAATGGCCAAATAGTAGTATGTGATAGAGGGGAAATTGCACGCGTCGAAAAAGCAGTCAATGTAGAAGCGGGGGGCGCAGGCGGTTATGTGCTAGCGAATGTACCAGGTGGTGAAACATTTTTAGCCAACGACCAATATGTGATACCGGGTATACACATTAACGCTGCCAACGGTAACGCGCTAAAATCATGGCTTGGTTCAGGGAGTAATCATACTGCAACAATTACCGCTGGTGTTGGCGGACAAAGTATTGATGAAAGTCGCGTGGATGTATTGGCGAGTTTCTCTTCACGCGGTCCAAATGCCACAAACAGCACCCTAACGCCCACCCTTACTGCACCGGGTGTCGATATTTTTGCTGCATATGCCGACGAGCAACTGGGTCATGATGGCGATCCACCTGCGGCCGGTGATTATAACTATATATCAGGCACGTCAATGTCGAGCCCGCATGTGGCCGGTGCAGCAGCACTAATAAAAGCCGCCCACCCTACATGGAACCCAGACGAAATAAGGTCTGCGTTATCGTTAACCGCGACAACAGCAGTACTTAGGCAAGATGCTACGACCGACGCTGACTTTTTCGATATGGGCGCTGGCCGCATACAAGTCGACCAAGCAATTGCAAGCGGTTTAATTATGAGTGAAACCGCCAGCAACTATATTAATGCAAACCCAGATTTAAACGGCGACCCTCGCACGCTTAACTTGCCCTCGGTTACTGACAACTCGTGTGCTGCTAACTGCGTGTGGACGCGAACCGTTACAGCCACGACCAATGCGACTTGGGATGTAACAACTGAGTCGTTAACCGATGGTCTCAACGTAACTGTAAGTCCTAGCAGTTTCACCTTAAATGAAGGTCAAACGCAAACCCTTACCTTTACGATTGATAGTATCTTGGCACCCAAAACAGAGTATTCATTTGCATCTGCTAAGCTAACATCGCCTGGTTTACCCGATGCCAATATACCGGTGAGCGTGCTGTCTTCAATTGGTGATATCCCCCAAGAAATCGAATTTGACAGCCGTCGCCAAATAGATTCAACCCTCATTAGAGACATAGAAGCAATAGACATTACGAGTTTTAATTTAACGCCATATTTACCTGTAAAAGCAGTAATGGTTAACGGTCCGGTCAGTGAAGATAGTGATACTGGTGATTTCTTAGATGATTTAAACGATGGCGTCAGCTTAACAACGATAACAGTACCAGATAATGCCGTCAGACTAATCGCCGAAATCAAATCATCTCCTGCTCCCGATCTTGATTTATTTGTATTACGCGATAATAACGGCAATGGCATACCTTCAAATAATGAAATTATAGGGCAAAGTACTTCGTCTGATTCAACCGAAGAAGTTGCTATAGAGTTTCCAAGTGCGGGCACGTATTTTATCGCCGTGCAAAGCTTTAGGGGCTCTAGCAGCCAGCCTGATAGTTTTGATATGCGATATGCAGTAGTCACCGATGATGTTGCTGGCGATCAGTTAACCGCCCTTGCTCCGAGCAGTATTTCATCAAACACGCCTTTTGATTTACGAGTCATCCACAACCTGCCTGATGCACAAGAGGGCGATGATTATTACGCCGCAATAGGCATGGGAACAAGCAGTGGTTCTGACGATTTAGGCATGATTGCCGTTGATATTAATCGCTTAAGCGATGATATTGTGGTTGATGGCACACCCACACGTGTTGATGCTAACCAAGTGGTACCATTGAAGGTTATTGTTGCTGCCAACTCAAGCAATGAGCCCAGAGAATATCGGATTATTGTGCCTGTACCTGTAGGCACTGAAGTGTCAACTTTTAGCACCACTAACAGCGGTCAACTCATTAATAACGAACTTATTTGGGTGGTCAATAAAGCCGCGGGTGCAAGTACACCTAGCGAACTTAATTTTGATTTAAGGGTGCTAGACGGCGTACCACCTGGCCCAATATCAGTCGCAGCAAAAAGCCAATTGATTAACCAAAGCTTTTCTCTGCTAGAAGACTCTGAAGTATTTCAAAAGATACAAGTTGAAGGGGCGCCTAACGTTAGTTTTAATGGTAATGACACTGTTAACCTAAGCGTTACTGAGACTCAGCAGCTCACAATTCCAATTAGTATTAGTGAACCAAACGATGACCCAGTAACAGTTGCCTGGACACAAACTGCTGGACCGGCAGCGCCTATTACTGAGGTAAATGGGGTCAGTACATTAGTTGCGCCTAGCGTAGAAGCTGATACACAATTGACATACGACGTTGTGGTGAGTGACAACAATGCGCAACAAACGACTGCATCTATCACTGTTAATGTACTTGACAATTTAGCGCCTGTAATTAGCAGTATCGACGCGCCCGCTAGCGCAACCCGTGGGCAACGTATCACTATAGTGGTTAACGCAAGCGACCCTGAAGATGACGAGTTGAGCATAAGCGTTAATGGCACGGCCGCTACCGGTAACAGCGTATCGCTTACGACACCGAGCGCGGGTACTACTGTTAATTACTCTGTCAGAGTAAGCGATGGCGTATCGACTGTCACCCAAAACGTAAGTGTAGCCTTAACTGCACCTGTCACACCGCCTTCATCTGGTGGCGGTGGTGGTGGCTCCTTGGGACTCATTACCTTATTGTTATTGCCGCTTGCTTTACTGCGAAGACGTTTTATGAAGGGCGCTTTAAAAACATAAACAGGGGCTAAACAGGGACAATTAAAAGTCTAAATTTTAGGCATAAGCCCTCTGTAAACGACTAATTGAGTCAAAGTGCATTCTCGGCAATCAAACGGCCTTGAATCACTTTGACTCGATAAAACATCATAACGGCCGCCGTACTTAAGCCAACAATAAAGCCAATCCAAAAGCCTTCAGCGGCCATTTTTGGCACAACAAGGTCAGTTAAACCAAGAATAATCCCTGTAGGAAAACCAACTAACCAATAAGAAATGAAGCTCAATATAAACATCGCTCGCGTATCTTTATAACCCCTAAGGGCGTTTGCCGACACCACCTGTATCGCATCAGAAAACTGAAAAAGAGCGGCCAATAACAATAAGCTCGCAGCGGCAGCAATAACGGGGAGCTCGGTTGTGTATAAGCTGGCTATTTGCTCATTAAATAGCACAATAGTAGTTGCGGTCACAAATACAGTGCCCACAGCAAGCAGCATACCTGCCCAGTAAGCTTTATTGGTCTCTTTACTGCGCCCTTCTCCTATCAAATAGCCAATTCGAATAGCAAGTGCTAAACCGATGCTTAGGGGCAACATAAAAATAAGGGAGGATACATTGAGCGTAATTTGATGGGCAGCAACAGTTAGCGCCCCAAAAGGAGCGAGCAACAAAGCAACAGTTGCAAACAAAGACACTTCAAACAGCAGGGTAAATGCAATCGGAAAACCTAATTTAATAAAATCTTTAATCTCTGCTCGGCTAAACGGATAAACTTTTTCAAATAGCTTTATATGGCGTAAGCGCTTGCTAAATTTGACGTAAGCAATAGTAGCTAGCGCCATCACATAAAATACCATCATCGTCGCTAGGCCGCACCCTGCTCCGCCTAACTCTGGCATTCCATACAGACCGTTTATAAAAATATAGTTAACCGGTATGTTCACGCAAAGGCCGGCAAACATGATCACCATGGTGGGTCGAGTTAAAGACAGGCCTTCACAGTAGTTACGCAAGCTTGAATAAATTGCAAAGCCAGGTGCCGCCATAAACACAAAAAATACGTAATCAAGACTTTTTTGAGCCACCTCAGCCTCCATATCAATCGCAGCAATGATATATGGCATGGGCAGGTACAAGAGCATAAATATAAAAGCTAAGGCTAAAGACAAATACAGCATTTGCTGAACTTTACTGGCAACATCATCATATTTTTTAGCACCATCAAATCGCGAAACCACAGGAGACAAAGCCAAGGTCACGCCTTGAATAAACACCATTAGCGGTAAGGTAAGGCCAACACCAATAGCGACAGCCGCCATATCAACCGAGCTATAGCGTCCTGCCATTACAGTGTCTACAACACCCATCAAGGTTTGCGTTACTTGTGCAATCAATAGCGGCCACGCCAAGCCAGATAAAATTTTAAGTTCGGCAAAAAAAGGATGTTGACGACTTAAACGACTCATTTGTTTGGCTTATTAATGCTCAGCTTTTTGCGACCATTTGTTTGCTTGTTTGGTTTAATAGCGTTGCCGCTGCGGGGGTTAACATAGGCCTTTTTGGCATCCTGTTTTAGCGGTGCAGTAACCTTGTTTGTTGCTTTAGGTTCTTGGTAGGTCTTTGTCGAATCAACAAGCGAAGCGTTCATTATTTTCATTTCACTAGGTGTAAGATGGCGATATTGCCCTACTTTTAAGCCAGTTAAATCGATATGCATAATGCGTTTACGGACTAGCTTTGTGACCTCGTACCCGCAATACTCGCACATTCTGCGAATTTGGCGGTTGAGGCCCTGCTGTAAAATAATATCAAAACTCAATTTACTCACTTGTTTAACTTCACAAGGCAGTGTGACGGTATTGAGAATAGGCACACCACTGGCCATCTTGTTAACAAAGTTATCGTTAATCGCTTTATTAACAGTTACCCGATAGAGTTTTTCGTGACTGTTTTCAGCACGTAAAATTTTATTCACAATATCGCCATCATTGGTTAATAAAATCAGACCTTCTGATGGTTTGTCTAATCGCCCAACGGGAAATATCCGCTTTTTATATGCAATAGCGTCAATGATATTGCCTCTAATTTTTCGTTCAGTGGTACAGGTAATGCCAACAGGCTTATGATAAGCCAAATAGACCCTGTCGCTCTTATTTTCAGCAACAGCTTTGATTTTTTGACCTTTGACGGTCACTACATCACCTTCGGTGACTTTGGTGCCAAGCTCAGGTTTTTTACCATTTATTTTTACGTGGCCGCTTTCTATTAAAGCGTCAGCTTCTCTGCGGGAGCAGAAGCCTGTATCGCTAATGTATTTATTTAGTCGTTTCACAATGAGTTTTGGTCTTTAATGCGGCGCTTAGTAGTCGCTAGGAGTCTACTATAAGCGTTTAATGAAGGTAAGTATGATTTTTACCAATGCCCTATTTTTTTAGCAACGCTTTAATGCCATCACTCAAGCCATCAAGCGTAAGCGGATACATCTTGTCATTCACAAGCTGTTTTATAATTTGAATAGAAGCATGGTAATGCCAATAGGCTTCAGGTTGCGGATTAAGCCAAATTGCATAGTCAAAATGGTGCAATATTCGCTGCATCCACACACTGCCTGGTTCTTCATTCCAATGTTCGACACTGCCACCAGGATATGTTATTTCGTAAGGGCCCATTGTGGCGTCACCGACAAAAATAATTTTATAGTCGCTGCTGTATTTGTGGATAATCGAATAGATATCGGTAACTGCATCGTATCGTCTGCTATTGTCTTTCCAAACACCCTCATACACACAGTTGTGGAAATAAAAAAACTCGATGTGTTTAAACTCTGCATGGGCAGCTGAAAACAACTCTTCACATTGTTGAATATGCGGGTCCATTGAGCCGCCCACATCAAAAA
>CAZXTD010000159.1:0-9515 GCA_964643575.1 uncultured Glaciecola sp.
GGAAATTGTGAACGCCGAAATGCTTGGTAATTTGGTTATCGATACTGCGATTGCTAGCACCGATTCACGCGTGGTAAATGGTATTCCAGGCTCGCCCGGTTTGGCCATTGGCCAGGGCGTTGCTTATAATATTAAACATGACCTCAAGCAGTGGGTGCCCAAAAAGACCCGAGATTTAACAGCACAAATTGACTTGTATCGTAAATCCGTTGAAATTACTCGTGAGCAAGTCTCGCAGCTATCTCAAAGTATTAGCGATAATATTCCTGACGATGTGAGTGCTATTTTTCAGCTGTATCATCAACTGCTCGACGCCAACAGCCTGGGTCGTGAAGTGGAAGCCAAAATTCATCAAGGCTGGGATGCTGCGAGCGGGCTCAAATTGGTGGTAGAAAGCTACGCAGCCCGGTTTGAACAAATGGACGATCCGTATATGCGCGAGCGAGCGGTGGATATCACAGATTTATCAAACCGGATTTTAGTTAACATTCTTGGCGATAATCAACTCGATTTTTCTGCTGATGAAGATGTGCAATATATCCTTGTGGCGCAAGAGGTCAGCGCACCAATGCTCGCAGAGTTCCCCCGAGAAAAACTCTGCGGGATCATCTCGATCAAAGGCTCCAATAACAGCCATGCAGCTATTTTAGCTCGGGCAATGGGCGTGCCTGCAGTCATGGGTTTGCAAAAAGTACCTTTAAGCCTGCTCAATCGTAAAGAGTTGTTTGTAGACGGTTATTCAGGTGAAGTTACACTCAACCTCTCACAAGACCATCGTGAAGAATATCAGTGTCTAATTGCACAAGAAGAGGTCTTGCAAGCCAAAATTGCGTTAGAGGCAAACAACCCCAGTATTACGCAAGATGGCCAGTCTATTTCATTGTTGGTCAATGCTGGTTTGTCGGCCAATGTTGAAATGGAGCAGTTTTTACAGGGTGACGGTGTAGGCCTATACCGAACCGAAATACCCTTTATGATGCGCGAGCGTTTTCCGTCTGAAAAAGAACAATGTGACTTGTATCACAGTTTATTATCGGCACACCCTTCTAAAGAAATTACAATGCGCACGCTCGATGTAGGCGGCGACAAGCCTCTTTCGTATTTCCCTATAGTGGAAGATAATCCCTTTTTGGGCTGGCGTGGTATTCGCTTAACGCTCGACCATCCAGACATATTTTTGGTGCAGATTCGGGCCATGCTGCGGGCCAGTATCGGTTTAAGTAACTTACATATTTTACTGCCGATGATTTCCTCGATTAATGAAGTGCTTGAGTCTAAGCGGCTTATTAAACAAGCCTTTTTAGAAGTAAAAGAAGAAGCCTTTAATCAAGGCAAAATGTTATCAAAACCAGCGGTAGGCGTAATGCTTGAAGTGCCTGCTGTTATTTTCCAATTGCCGCAATTAGCTGAACATGTGGATTTTTTCTCGGTAGGTACAAACGATTTAACCCAGTATTTGTTAGCAGTAGACCGCAACAATGCGCGTGTGTCGTCTTTGTATTCTAGCTATCACCCCTCGGTTTTAAATGCCTTGCAGCAGATCATCGATATTTCTAAAAAGTGTCATATACCTGTGACGGTATGCGGTGAGCTTGCGGGTGAGCCTGCGGGTGCGTTAGTTTTATTGGCAATGGGATACCGCAAACTCAGTATGAACGCCCACAGCCTGCGTAAAATCAATTGGGTTATTCGCAATACCAGCATAGAAGACGCGCAAGACTTGCTAAAACAACTCTTAGTTCAAAACACCCCCGACGATGTAAAACACTTATTAGACGAATACCTCGAGTCCAAGCAACTTGGCGGATTGGTAAGGGCTGGCGCTTAATTGGATTCAATTACTATTTTACTTTTAGCGTGTTTGGCCTTGGGCTCGGTAGTGGGCGTTTTTGCAGGCTTATTAGGCATTGGCGGCGGCTTGCTCATTGTGCCAGCCTTGGTTTATATGCTACAGCACTTATTGGGAATTGAGGTTGAACACGGCATGCCCATTGCTATTGCGACTTCATTATCGACTGTTATTTTCACGGGTTTGTCGTCAGCACGGACGCATTTTTCGTTAGGCAATATTGAGCCTCAAGTGGTGGCATACTGCGCAATTGGTATTGCCATTGGCGCAAGTGCAGGTGCTTATTTCGCTACGCTGATATCGGGCGTGGTATTGCAACGCATATTTGCCGGTTTAGTGATTGTGATTGCTTTGCAGATGATGTTTGGGCGTAATCGAGTGTCAGACAAAACCTTAGGCAAACCTACTTTATCGGCCATTGGCTTGGGCAGCGGTTTTGTTTCTGCGCTTATGGGTATTGGTGGCGGAGCGGTAATTGTGCCTGTTTTGGTTTGGTTTCAACTTAACATTAAAAAGGCGATTGGCTGCGCGGCGCTTTGCGGCGTGATTATTGCGACCTTTGGTACAGTTAGTTTTATTATTAATGGTTGGGGAGCTAGCTATTTGCCAAAGTATTCTTACGGTTATGTGTATGCGCCAGCCACCTTAGGAATTGTAATAACCTCAATGCTAACTGCCCCAATTGGTGCTAAACTTACCGCCAAGTTAGACACAAAAAAATTAAAGCGGATATTTGCGATATTTCTTGTCGTGGTGAGCATCCGCATGATCATAGGACTTGAGTAATTGATTACCGAACTTGCCGCGTTTATAAATATCAGCGCATCTGCAGCCTTAACTTTCCCTGAAATTGACCCAGTAATTTTTGAAATAGGCCCATTTTTTGGTGTAGGCCCAATTGCGCTGCGCTGGTATGGCATGATGTATTTAGTGGGTTTTGCTGCTGCGTTTTGGTTAGCATCTCGCAGGCTGCCTCGCGTCGGCTGGACTAAAGACGAACTCAGCGACTTACTGTTTTATTCGTTTTTAGGCGTGATTTTAGGCGGGCGAGTTGGTTATGTGTTGTTTTATAATTTTTCAGCTTTTGCAGAAAACCCCGCTATTTTATTCAGGATATGGGAAGGCGGTATGTCGTTTCATGGGGGGTGCTTAGGTGTCATTATTGCTGCTTATATTTACTCTCGTAAACGTGGTTGGAAATTTTTAGCCGTAGGTGATTTTATTGCACCACTTGTACCAATTGGCTTGGGCGCTGGGCGCATTGGTAACTTTATTAACGGTGAGTTATGGGGTCGTACAACGGATGTTTCGTGGGCTTTTGTTTTTCCTAATGCAGGACCTGATCCGCGTCATGCCTCGCAGTTGTATCAGTTCTTTTTAGAAGGGGCGGTGTTGTTTGTAATTTTATGGTTATTCTCTGTTAGGCCTCGCCCAGTAGGCTCTGTTGGTGGTTTGTTCCTGCTAGGCTACGGCGTATTCCGCTTTATTGTTGAGTTTTTCCGTGAACCTGACTTACATTTAGGGCTTTATGCGTCTGGTTTAAGTCAAGGGCAAGTATTGTGTATTCCGATGATACTTGCCGGCGCTGGTTTAATGTACTATGCCTATAAATATCAACCGGTCGGGCCTGTGCCTGCAGCCACCAAAACGGCGCACACAAAAAACAATAATAAATCAAAAAAGAAAGCGGCGAGATAGTTTTTAATGTCACAAGCAAACACACCAAACTCACAATACGAAGATTTATGCCAACGCCTACTTAACGAAGGTCACTGGATTGAAAACGAGCGCACCGGCATACGCTGTTTAACCCTCATTAATGCTGACCTTGAATACAATGTAGGCGCTAACGAATTTCCGTTAGTAACCACGCGTAAATGCTATTACAAAGCGGCAATTGCTGAGCTATTGGGTTATTTACGCGGCTACGACAATGCTGCGCAGTTTCGTGAGATAGGCTGCAAAACTTGGGATGCCAATGCTAACCAAAACCAAGCATGGCTCAATAACCCTGCCCGCAAAGGCACCGACGACATGGGCCGCGTTTACGGCGTACAAGGCCGCAACTGGCAAAAGCCCGACGGCAGCACTTTCGACCAGCTCGCAAAAGTAGTCAATAACTTAAGCAAGGGAATTGATGACAGAGGCGAAATTATTACTTTTTACAACCCAGGTGAGTTCGACCTAGGCTGTTTACGCCCGTGCATGCACACGCATACCTTTTCATTGTTAGGCGATACGCTGCACTTAACCAGCTACATGCGCAGTTGTGATGTGCCTTTAGGGCTTACCTTTAACATGCCGCAGTGTTTTGTATTGCTTGCCTTAATGGCACAAATCACAGGCCATAAGGCTGGCAAGGTGTACCACAAAATCGTTAATGCACACATTTATGAAAACCAATACGAACTCATGCGCGATGTACAGCTAAAGCGTGCACCATTTGGGATGCCTAAGCTTGAAATTAACCCTGATATAAAAAGTCTAAACGACATAGAAACATGGGTCTCAACCGACGATTTTACTTTGCGTGACTACGAGTCTCATGAAGCGATTGCTTATGCTTTTGCGGTTTAATGGAAAATAACCAAGAAGAACTAATAGCAACAAAACAATCAGGTCGCGAGGGTATTGTTATTAAATTAATAAAAATTACCCTAGCTGCTGAGTGTAGCGACTTCTATCGAGAAAATATCAGTCGCTAAATTACCAGCAACACCATAGCTGTTAATTTTCAAACTAAGCCCGTGATTTAAGCGATAGCTCAACTTCGGTTTGGGTCGGCGGATTACATCCGTTTTTTTCGACATTCAAGGTTGCGGCCATCAATGCAAATTGTAAGGCATATTCTAAGTCATCATTAAGCCAAGGTTGTTTTGTTTGACCCAGCCTTAATAGCAGGGCTAAAAATGCTGAAAAGAAAGTATCTCCAGCCCCAACCGCATCAACAAAAGGATTAGGTGTATAAACGGGTTTGGTAACTTCAAACTTTTCGGTGATTAATGTAGCGCCATGTTCGCCAAGGGTTAACAAAACCATACTGGCCTTTGTTTGGGCAAGTAGGTCTCTTGCGCCATCTAGGGGCGCCAGTGTAGAGCCAAGCGCAAGTAGATCCTCATCGCTCACTTTAATGATATCTGCGTAATTCGCCAGCGATTTTACGGCGTTAACATAGCGCTCGTTGTCGAATTCGACGCCTTTGCGCATGTTTATGTCGATGCTGATACAAACATCCTGTTCTTTTAGTGTTTTAAAGCAGGGTTCTAATACATCTACCATGCTTGGCACAAGCGCTAACGAGCCGGTATGGAACAATTCAATACCCTCGGGGATGATTGATTGCAGGGTAGCTGCATCGATATCCAAGTCTGCAATATGTCTACGATACAGGCAATAGTCAGGCTGACCATGCTCGTCTTTGTATACTAACGCTAAGGAAGTAGGTAAATCTGAACGGTTATGCTCGGGAAGCGTTATGCCTTCTTCAATAGCGAATTTTTGTAAACGAGTACCATAGACATCCTTCGAAATAGGCGATAAGTAGCAGATATCAATGTTTTGACGCGCGAAGCTTTGGGCGACATTAAAAGGAGAGCCGCCAATATGAGCGCGCAGTTGGCTTTCAGTTTGTTCAATTAAGTCAAATAACGCTTCGCCAAATACTGCTGCTTTAGGTTTGTTCATTTGTTCAGTCATTTACTCTATCTCTAACCTATTTTCTGATTTGTCGGCTGTTTGTTATTTTGGAGATTTCAATGTTATCACTTGTTTTATATCATCACCATTAATCAAGCGGTTTGTAAATTTCTCTTCCGTATTAAGAAATTAATAACCGAGTTAACAAACGTGCAATACTATATGGTGATGGCACGCAGACTCGAATATGCTCATTACAGAAAGTATCGACTACAACAATAATAACGATTAGAGAGTTACTCCATGCAAAATACCACACGGGACGTTGAACAACAGGTTCAACTAGCTCATTCAAACACCCTAGGACCAATGATTATAATTGGAGGCTTGTTCTTTTTATTTGGTTTTATCACTTGGCTGAACGGTGCACTTATTCCTTTTTTGCAAATAGTGTGTGAGTTAACTGAAGCACAGGCTTTGTTTATCGCTTTTGCCTTTTACATTGCATACGTAGTAATGGCCCTGCCGATGTCGTGGGTGTTAGATAAAACCGGCTATAAAAACGGTATGGCTCTGGGCCTCGTTGGAATTGCAGTTGGGTCTTTATTGTTTATTCCGGCCGCTTACTCGCAGGCCTTTTCGATATTTTTACTAGCACAATTTATAGTAGGTACCGGTTTAACCATTTTGCAGACAGCGTCAAACCCTTATATTGTTAAAATTGGACCAAGCGAAACTGCTGCGGTCCGCATCTCTATTATGGGTTTGTTAAACAAGTTTGCTGGCTTCTTAGCGCCTATTGTTTTTACTGCATTGGTACTCAGTGATTTCGAAAATGTGAATGTGCAGTTTATGGAAACCTTGGGCGAGGCTGCAAAAGCAGAAAAGATTACCGCGCTTTCTAACGCTCTAGTTATGCCCTATATATACATGACTATTGTGCTGTTAGTGCTAGCTTTTGTGTTAAAACGTTCGTCTTTGCCAGAACTCAACTTAAGCAGTAACGATGCAGAGATAGGGCAAGGCGGGAGTGAAGACAAAAGTATTACTCAATACCCTCAGTTAATACTAGGTGTTGTAGCGCTATTTGTATATGTGGGTGTTGAAGTGATCGCAGGCGATACCATTGGTTTGTTTGGCTCACAATTGGGCGTTGCTAATGCGACCTCGCTTACCTCTTACACTATGGCATTTATGGTATTAGGCTACCTACTGGGATTGGTGTTGATTCCGTGCGTTATTAATCAAGCACAAGCGCTCACAGCCTCTGCAGTGGTCGGGCTTTTATTAAGTGTGCTCATTGTGTACGCCGACAACGAGTCTACGTCTATATCAAACGCATTATGGGTTTGGATGGGCGTGCCCGCATTGCCCAACAGCGTTACGCTGATTGCTATTTTGGGCTTTGCTAACGCAATGGTTTGGCCCGCCGTTTGGCCACTGGCACTTGAGGGTTTAAATAAACTTACGGCAAGAGCCTCTGCGCTATTGATCATGGGTATTTCTGGTGGGGCTATTTTACCGGTTTGTTATGGGTATTTTGCAGGTGTATCGAGTAGCCAAAGTGCTTATTGGATGATGCTACCGTGCTATGGTTTCATCCTTTATTATGCGCTAGTAGGTCATAAAAAGCGTAGCTGGTAGTTGTGATGCAAGCGGCAGCGTAAGGTCATTAGTGGCATAGTAACTGTGCTGCTTGATTAAGGGCGCATGCCAACGACATCAAGTGGGCATGCACGATTGGTTTGTAAGTATTCTAAACAGAATTCTACTTGCGTCTTTAATGTATCATCATGCCTTAATGCTTCTGATGACGCGTATTGTGTTTCGTGGAGTAAATGCCAAAATACGCGCTCTTTGTGGCTATATAGTTGGTTTTGCTTATGCTCGATTTGCGACCACTCTTCTAACGTATCCCACATAAAGTTTTCAAACTCTTTGTAAGGAAGTCCGTCCTTCCAATAGGCGTGTATGTAATATACAAGCTGGGAAGATTTTGCGTCTATAAATGACTGCACGAGCAAGGTAGGTGGCCAAAGTTAAATAATAGTTTAAGTATAGTAGGCATTTGATGTTCTTGTGGCTTATCTGAAGAATAAAGCTTAAGTATATCTTAAGTAACTGATAACTATCTTAAAATGCTTCATTACAAAGATTTAATACCGTGATTAATACCGTAATAAAGGTCTACCAGCCTAAATATCGAGTCCAACCAACAATTTCTTTGGCGATGTACTCTTTAGGTAAAGTCACTAATGGGCCGCCGGCGAGTTCTCGTTGCCGATAAAAAGGTTTTACATTAATGCGTGTTTGCGCGAGCCGTTGGCTTCGAGTGTTAGTTGACCAATGGTTATCAGATACATTAACTAAGTCGAGCACAGGCATGGGCAGTTTGGCTATTTGGCCTGCGATATTCTTATTCAGTTCGAGCTCAGGCCAATATGGGTTGTTAAGTATTAATGCGTTGAGTGTAAGTGTGCTTTCTTTTGCCAGCATGGCAATGGCGACCGAGGCAGTTTTGCCCTCAACCACTAAAATTTGGTAGCCGGGTTGTTGTAAAAAGCGCGTATTGATTTGCATGAGCAGTGCACTTATAAAGCTTTCATACTCAGCTTGCGTAAACCCTAGTTCGGCTTCTTGTAAGGTGATAGCCTGAATACCTACTTGAGGACTTGGCTCTGTGTTTTCAGGGCTTTGTTCTGTTGCGGTTTGGTCGGCGGCTTTTTGCTCAGAGCCGTCTGAGCCATTATTGGTATCTTCGACATTGTTATCTGTTGCTTCTTCATCTGGGTTTGATTCTGTTGTCTGTTCACCATCTTCTGTATCTTCAACTGTGCTTTCTTTCACTTCAGGCGGTTCAACAAAATAGCCGGTTTGAGGCGTCACGAGTAAGGTATTCCAGCCCCAGTTAGGCAAGGCTTTTGCGAGTTGATACAGGCTTTGGTTAGCACTTTTGTGAGATTGCGCATCACTGAGTAAAACAATCGTGCCTTTGGTCAATGCCTGCTGCGACGCAAATTTGATCAAAGGAATGTCGATTGATTTGTCGGCATGCTTTAGGGTGAGTGTGGCATAACTATCGGTGCGCATGTGGGTTTGTATATCGTCGCGTATTTGCGCGAAGATGCTTGACTGAAATAAAGTAAGTAGTGCCACGAGGGTCAGTGATCGAGATACATTAGAGGTATTAGTTATGCTTGCAATAGCTCTCAATTGCAATTTTGATATACCGCAAGCGCATAAAAGAACAAATTGAGCAATGAATCTGTGATGCATAAAAAACACAAGTAATAAAATATAACAAGTTTATCGGCCAAAAATAATTAAAGTTGAGCTAAATAGCTGGTTTTCAGAGGGCTGTGCGATGTTCTTGTTAAAGATTATTCACGACTAATCAAAGTTGAATTTTGAACAAAAATGCAAGGGTTGTTCTGACACCGGATGCCTAAATTTGATATCGGCTGCGTGCAGACACAAGCGGGCGGAAAGGGCTTTTGCTTCAGGTGAAGCATAGAGTTTATCACCTAAAATAGGATGACCCAAAGACAGCATATGCACGCGCAGCTGGTGCGAGCGACCAGTAATAGGTTTCAATTCAATCAGGCTACTGATGCCATTTGTGCTGACTTTGCGCCAATGTGTACAGGCTTTTTTACCATGCTCAAAATCCACTTTTTGCATAGGCCGGTTGGGCCAGTCGCATATTAAAGGTAAGTCAATAGTGCCGCTTGACTCTTGCGGCTCCCCATAAACTCTGGCGAAGTAGATTTTGCTCACTTCACGTAGCTCAAACTGTTTGGAGATATGTCGATGGCTCGCTTTGTTCAAGGCCATAATCATAATGCCGGAAGTCGCCATATCTAAACGATGTACGATAGTAGCGCTTGGCCAAACACGTTGTACACGGGTTTGCAGACTGTCTTTATGTTCAAGTGCTTTGCCCGGCACGCTCAATAAGCCGCTGGGTTTATTAAACACAAGTAAGTCGTCATCTGAAAAGAGCAGCTCAAATACTGGACTCAGTGGCGGG
>CAZXTD010000160.1:0-9423 GCA_964643575.1 uncultured Glaciecola sp.
ACAAGACTTTTTCTTGGTTGAACCAATACACGCAGAAAGACAATAAAACTCCTGCTAGCAATACTGACGAGCCGAAGATACTGATTAATTGCACATAATCCATGGTCCCTTTAATCAACTCTTTAATCGCTAATGCGACATTCGTAAGCGGCACCCATGCCCATATTCCTTTTAACTCAACACCCGGAATGATCGCAAAAATAACCGGCACAAAAAGTACAATCATCAACGGATTCATATACGCTTGCGCCTCTTTAAATGAACGCGCGTAAATGGATAAGGTTAGGAGCAAAGAAGCAAAGGTCGCTACAACGGGTATTAGCATTAAAAACACCAAAAATACATCTAATAAGTCGATTGATGACGTTGCCTCGCTTAACACATTTAACAAGTCACCTGAGGGGATCATAGAAATCCCCACTAAACCCCATACGGCAATACTCAGCACCGTTATTAACGCAGTGGTCACCCCCGCGGTAGCGATAGTTAAAAATTTTGCCAAAACAATATTGACGCGCTTAGTCGGCGATAAGAGCAAGGTTTCAAGCGTGCCTCTCTCTTTTTCGCCAGCGCCTATATCAGCTGCAGGCAGCATTGCGCCTTGTAGGCATAATATAAACACGATATACGGCACCATGCCGCCAATCATAGAGCCCGCTTGCTCGCGGTTGTCGGCCACGTTAACTTTTTTAACTATGATTGGGTCGTTTAAGGCCTCTTGCATCACCTCGCTTACACCTATACTGGCATAGGCAACGCGCTTGTTGTTAGTTTCTATCTCGTCAGTAATGTCTAGTAACCGGTTGCGCGCCGTATTTACTTGCGCATCATTGAGCACCAAATTAATGACAATCTTGCCGCTTGTGAAGATGTCATCACTGTAATTACTTGGAATTTGAATAACAAAATCTACCTCGCCCTGCCTCACTGCTTGCTTCGCGATATCCACATCAGCCATATTTTTTTCGCTTGCAATTAACTCCAAGCTATCAATAGCAGTTAACTGTGCCATAAGTTCAGGGGCATATTGTGAGCCTGAAACCGAATATTTTAAGGTTTTGCTTTGAGCTTCAGAGGCGACTTCAGCCGTGAAATAAATAAGTCCACCAATCAGCAAAGGGAAAACCAACATAGGTAAAGCAATCATAAAAAACAGTGTTTTACGATCGCGGACGAGTTCTAAAATTTCTTTTTTAAATATTAACCACATTATTCTTGGCTCCCGTGCAAAGTATTCATAAAGGCTTGGTGCAAGTTATCTGGCGCAAGAGCAACAAATTCCTCTAGGCTCCCATCAAACGTAGACTGACCTTTGTCGATAACGCTGATACGGTCACATAGCTCGGTGACTTCATCTAGGTGGTGAGTGGAAAAAATAACAGGGATCTGCTTTTGTTTGAGGTCTTTTATGAAATCGATAACCGTTTTAGCCGCCATTATATCAAGCCCGGTGGTTGGCTCATCTAAAATCACCACATCGGGATTATGGACTACCGAACGTGCAATAGATGTTTTTTGTTTCATACCGGTAGAAAAATGTTCACTGCGTCGGTCTAAAAAAGTATGCATATCGAGTTGTTCGGCAATCTCGTCGATACGCGCTGCAATTTCTGACTCGCTCATGCCGTTTAAACGGCCAAAATATTGGATATTTTCGCGGCCGGTAAGGCGACCGTATAGCCCAGTTGAGCCAGATAAAAAGCCAATTTTCTTGCGAGCAAGCACTGGCTGTTTGATCACATCAACTTCATCAATGACAATACTTCCGCCATGGGGTTTTAATGCAGTTGACAGCATGCGTAAGGTAGTTGTTTTACCAGCACCATTAGGACCTAACAAACCCAGCACTTGGCCTTTTTCGCAGCGTAAATCAACTTGTTTGACAGAGTGAAAAAACCGTCCTTGCAAACGCGGGTCTTTTTTGTCTTGTTCACTCAATTTTTTAGGATTTTCGACTTTAAACTTTTTTGCCAGTTGTTTAATTTCGATCATGGCAGGTTCCCTAGTTATTTTTGATAAGCTTATTAGAATTAAACCGTTTATGCGAGTTTAAAAAGCAAAACTGTCCTTTTTAGTTGTTTCTATTTATTATTCCTTATGGATTTTGGCATAAAGTAAGCTTTATCTGCATAAAAAGTAGGCGTTTGGGGTAAATGTGACCAGTTGGGGATACCGAGCAAAGGGATCGGTAACCATGGTCTGCGCTTTTTCAGCAAGTCATTCTCTTTGATTTGCTCATGCAGACGATTGTCGATATCAGAAGAGTTTTCGCCGCGAGACAAATCATAATGCTCAACTTGTTTTAGTAAATTGGGATCATAAATAACAGTTGCTTTCGCAGTTAAGCCAATAAAAGGCTGCATTAGCATTTCCCAAAGCGCGTGTCCAAATAATAATGGTTTAATATTAGTGTGCCACTGTTGTTTACGCTCAATAAATACCTGTTGCCAGTTATGTTCACTTATTTCACCTTCTAAGCTTTTCTGGTCAGTTATCAACACCAACCCACACTCGTCAAAGTGTGTCAGCTTGTCACGCACAGGTGTGCGAGTTAGACGGCCATGTTGCATGATTTCTTGCTGATGGGCTTGATTAAAGAAAGCTTTGGTTTTTGGAAACTGCAACCATATTAATCCATTGTAAAAATCATGCCAATTACAGCGCGTCGGGATCGTATTTGTTTGTGCAATAAAGGTTTCGTAATACGGACTAATTGCATCGGTTTTTGTATGGTTTTGCTCAGATTGGTCTGCTGTGGTCATTGCATCATTAGCAACAAATGATAGAGGGAAAGCAGCGTTTTTTCCGTATTGCTCAATCCTTTTATGCAAGAGGTATTGCAACAGTTCAGGTCCTAAGGAGTAAAGTGAATCAAGGTTTGAAAAAGGCGCTAGCTTATTGTTATTTAGCTGATTTGCTAAATAAGACTCCAGAGTATTAAAGGGTGGACGGTCTTAGAGCGCAGTGCTTTCGGATAAAAAGTGCGTGTTCGATTCTAATTGTATCGTTGTTGCTTTATTCATTTATTGTTCTTTATTAATTCAGTAATTATAATTTTCGAGTCGTGATTGTTAGGATTTGAGGCCTAATAGTTGCGCAGACTTATTAGTTGGAAACCTAGCGTGCGATAGCTTACTATAAGCACTGAACCAGTTTATACCTTCGCAAATAAAGCTGCGCGTATTTTTTGCGAATGTACACGACTTTCAAACAAGGTTAATTAGCTTAAAAAAGCATCATATTGCAGCATAAAGAATAGGATAACAATAATGCAAAAACACCTAAAACGCTCCTCAATGCTAGCCCTTGCCAGCGTTTTTGTGCTGAGCGCGTGCGACACACAAAAACAAGAAGCAAGTTCAACTGCTCAAACAAGCTCTCCCAACAATTTTGAAGAAGTTTATCAGTCAATTAGTGCTGATGATGTGCGCGGGCATATTAAAACTCTAGCCTCTGATGAATTTGGTGGCCGCGCACCAACCACAGAAGGCGAGGTAAAAACGCTAGATTACCTGACGAGTGAGTTAACCAAAGCGGGTTTTATGCCTGGCAATGGCGACAGTTTTTTTCAACAAGTTGATTTAATGCAAATTACGGCTAACCCAGACATGAGTTTACAGCTGGGTTCAAATACCTTCGCGTATAAAGAAAATATGGTAGCCAGCTCAAAAAGAGAAGTCGCCGAAATATCATTATCAGACTCTGATGTTGTGTTTTTAGGCTATGGTGTGAATGCACCTGAATATGACTGGAATGATTACGCACAAGCCGATGTTAAAGGTAAAACTGTTATTGTTTTGGTAAACGACCCAGGGTTTGCTAACCCCAGTGGAGACAAGTTCCAAGGTAAAACTATGACTTATTATGGTCGTTGGAGCTATAAATATGAAGAGGCTAGCCGCATGGGCGCTGAAGCGGTATTTATTGTTCACGAGAGCGTACCGGCTTCTTATGGTTGGTCTGTTGTCGCTAACTCATGGTCTGGGCCGCAATATGGACTTGTCAGTGCGGATGCAGGCACAAGCAGAGTTGCTGTTGAAGGCTGGATATCTCTTGAGGCAGCACAAAAGGTATTTGCTGAAGCTGGGCTAGACTTTGCAGAAGAAAAAGCAAAAGCGCAGGCTGGACCTTATGCGGTGCCTTTATCTTTAAAAGCATCGGTGACGGTTAATAACGAAATCGAAAAATCAAAAAGTTATAATGTATTGGCGACCTTACCCGGCAGTGAAAAGCCTGACGAACACATCATTTATACTGCGCACTGGGATCATTTAGGTACCGACCCGAGTAAAGAAGGTGACCAAATTTACAATGGCGCACACGATAATGCCACTGGTACTGCCGCTAGTTTAGCGATGGCAAAAGCCTTTGCTAGCCTGAACACTGCACCTAAACGCTCTATCAGTATGCTGATTGTCACTGCTGAAGAACAAGGCTTGCTCGGCTCGAAGTACTACGCAGAAAACCCAATCATCCCTTTAAATAAGACTGTTGCTAATATCAACATGGATGCAATGAACGTATTAGGCCGCACTAAAGACGTATCGGTTATTGGTATGGGTAAATCTGAATTAGAAACCTATCTTGAAGCCGCTGCCACTAAACAAAACAGAACCTTATCGCAAGAGAGTCGCCCCGAAGCTGGTTACTACTATCGCTCTGACCATTTTAGTTTTGCAAAATTAGGCGTACCAGCCCTTTACGCTAAAGGCGGTGCTATCCCTATCGATGAAGAAACCGCCGCTTATCGCAAACGCGCGAACGTTATCGTAACCGGTTGCTACCATCAACCATGCGACCAGTACAGAGACAATTGGGATATGGGCGGCATTGTTGAAGACACTCAACTGCTGTTTGATGTGGGATACCAACTAGCTGAAACCGACTCTTGGCCACAGTGGAGTCCTAGCAGCGAGTTTCAGCGTCCTTAAAAAACAACAATGTAAGCATTCAAAAAAGAGCCATTTATTGGCTCTTTTTTATTCATAAACAATGACCGAATAAAATTTATAACAATAGATTAGTGAGTATTAAGACCAAAAGGAGCTATAAGACCCCAAAATAAGGCCTTGCGCCAAATAAACACTTGCAATTTTCACTCAACATGGCACATTCTAAGGGTAGAAAGAATGGAACACACAATAACAACAAGATAGATTTGTAGTACCCAGCGAATGGTCAAATAATTGTTAACAAAACAGACCAAACGTTAGATATTAAGTAAAGGCAATGCCTAGTCCATAAAGTAGATACCTTTCTCGACAGAAACCCGACACTTTTTAAATGAATAACAGAGGCAAGCCTTTTTATGTGTGGTATTTTCGGTATCTTAGATATCAAATCAGACGCTAACGAACTCAGACCTAAAGCACTTGAGTTAGCAAAATTATTACGTCACCGCGGACCAGATTGGTCTGGTATTTGGCACGACGAACGCGCAATTTTATGTCATGAACGCTTGGCAATTGTTGACGTAGACACCGGTGCCCAACCTTTAGTCAGTGATAACGGCAACCAAATCTTAGCCGTTAATGGCGAAATCTATAATCACAAAGAATTGCAAGCCAGCGACTGCCCCGATTATGCTTTTGCAACACGCTCTGATTGCGAAGTTATACTTCCTCTTTATCAGCAACATGGCGTTAATTTTATCGATAAACTACAAGGCATGTTTGCGTTTATTCTATATGACAAAGCCAGTGGTGATTATTTAGTCGCTCGTGATCATATGGGTATTATTCCGTTGTACACCGGCTTTGACGAATTTGGAAATTTTTACGTAGCATCAGAAATGAAAGCCTTGGTGCCTATTTGCAAAACCGTGCAAGAATTTCCTCCAGGCCACTATATGCACAATGGCACCATGGTTAAGTATTATGAACGTGATTGGATGGATTATGCTGCGGTTGAGAATAACCCAACGAACCTAGACGACCTAAAACACGCGTTTGAAAAGGCGGTTAAATCGCATTTAATGTCTGACGTACCTTATGCTGTTTTATTGTCGGGCGGTCTGGATTCCTCTCTAGTTTCTGCAATTGCCGCACGATATGTAGCTAAACGAGTAGAAGATGACGACAAAAGCGACGCTTGGTGGCCGCGCTTGCACAGTTTCTCGGTAGGCCTCAAAGGCGCACCCGACCTGATTGCTGCGAAAAAAGTCGCCGACATGATTGGCACGGTGCACCACGAGATTCACTTTACCATTCAGGAAGGGCTCGACGCGATTCGTGACGTGATTTATCACCTGGAAACGTTCGATACTACAACGATTCGTGCCGCAACCCCAATGTACTTGATGACCCGTAAAATTAAAGCAATGGGCATTAAAATGGTATTATCGGGTGAAGGTGCAGACGAAATATTTGGAGGTTATCTTTACTTCCATAAAGCGCCTAATGCGAAAGAGTTCCATGAAGAAACCGTACGTAAGCTCGACCGCTTACATATGTTCGATTGTGCAAGGGCTAACAAAGCAACCTCAGCATGGGGTGTTGAAGCACGGGTTCCGTTTTTAGACAAAAACTTTATGGACGTGGCAATGCGCCTTAATCCACAAGATAAAATGTGCCTAGACGGCAAAATGGAAAAGTGGATTTTACGCAAGGCTTTTGACGACGATACGTATTTGCCCGCCGAAGTATTGTGGCGTCAAAAGGAACAATTTGGTGACGGCGTTGGCTACTCTTGGATTGATTCAATACGCGACTATGTTGCAGAAAACGTAAGCGACCAGCAGTTAGCAACGGCTGAGTTTAGGTTCCCTATTAATACACCCGATACAAAAGAAGGTTATTTCTATCGCACAGTATTTGAACAGTTTTTCCCACAAGAAAGCGCTGCTAAATGTGTACCTGGCGGCAAATCAATCGCATGTAGTACAGTGGAAGCACTCGAATGGGATGCTAGCTTTAAAGCCATGGCAGACCCGTCAGGGCGCTCAATGAAATCAGTGCACAGCGGTGAATTCAAGGATAAAGCTTAAGCCGAGCGATTTTATATGTTAGACAGTTAATCGTTGGAAACCCAAAAAGCCAGAACTCAGTTCTGGCTTTTTACTTTTGGGCGATAAATCTTATTTTTGTTTATCTAACGGGCGTTGAGGATTAGTAAACCAATAACTAGGTTCACCTAAGGGGGTGAGTATGGGCAACAAAGGATTAGCCAAGGTGAAAATTTGAGCATTTTCTAAATCGAGTTGCTTAAGTACTGCACCATAATGCTTTTCAAATAAAGCATCAAAACTGCCGTCTTCCATCGCCCGACGCAGACCAGTCTCTATTAGCTTGGCCAAAGTAAGATTTCTCTTGTTGGTAAAAAAATATTGCGCCGTCGGGTAATAAATAGCGAGCCCACTGCGCAGCTCCAACGTTCGAGACTGTTCATTTTCAAGCTCTCCTAAAATCTCTACTACAGAGCGAGGGAAAAAGTCAGCTCCTCGATTAGAAATAAGTTCTGCAGACTTAGAATAATCGCGAGCAGTTTCGACATTAAAACCGTTTGCTTGTAGTATTTTAGTGTCTGGCCAAGAAATGCCTTGGACCGGTTTAAATGCCAGTAAATCTTGCAGGTTATTAATCGGCGCGTTTGCAAAAGCGCTTCCTTTACGAGTCAACATCATTCGCCAACCAATAAGCCCCCGAGCAATAGGTATTCGTATGGGCAGTAGTTGCTCTTCACGCTGATTATCTGTCATTGACCACATCACATTGATAGCCAAATTTTCTTCAAGTCGTTTCAGTGATTTAGCTTGACGCATAGGGGTTGGCGAAGGCACCAATTTATAACGAACACTGGTTTTCTGTAAGGCTAGCTCAAGCAAAGCCAATGGGTATTCGTAACGCACATCGTTTTCAATTTCAGATTGCGGGTAAGTAATGGTCCACACTGCGGAATGTACCTGAGAGCTGACGCCAAAGGTAAAGCAGAAAACAAAAAACATAGCTCGCACACGCTCATTGGAGCGTCTGCTATCTTGTACGGTTTGTTTACGACATGTTGTCATCCCGAGAAACTTAAAATTCATCTAATACCATTACGATTATTTTAGGACTGCCTTTCGCGTCGCTCGACAAGGTAAAGGCAACTTCTATATTTCGTTTTACGTCTTTGGTTCTAGCTGTACCTTGCAGTTTAAGTTGTGAAAACCGAAGGGCGTCAGATAAGGATTTGCTCGAGCTTGCTTTGAAGACGTAGTCATTATCTAAATTTTTATTTAAATGCGTATTGTACTCTTTTAAAAAGGCAACGCGTTGCTCTGTGGTTTGAAATACACGTTTGCGATTTTCCTGTAGAACAACGCAAGTGGAATGAAAGTACTCACTTGCTTGTTCGTATTCTTGATCAATTAATAACTGATAAAGACTTTTCAACAAGGTTATTTCTTGTTCAATACAAGCTGATTCTTCCTTCAACCTATTCTACTCCTATGTATTTATGTAATTGCACTGACAAGCGCCAATTGCGCTTTATGCATGTGGATATCGCGAGCTCAGTGGCTCTGTTTTGTTGGCTAATGGGCTGTAAATAAATCATTGGGCATTCAAAGCTTTCATTTTGACCTTCTGCATCTTTCGTTACTTGCAATAACAGTCCATCTAACTCATCAATATGTTTTTGCATCGCTATGGGGTGTTTTATTTCATTTGCCCGCATCATCGCTTGAGTCAAAACTGGCATACCTGCCTTCATATTTATCTTAGGCGATACGGTCACCCAAGTTTTAGCGTGACACTTTATTTCAAAAGTACCACTGGTTTCTATTTGAGCACTAAAGCCGTTTTCTATCGCCATACTCGTTAGCAATGATAAATCAAACATACATGGCTCACCACCTGTAATAACGAGGTGCTTTGCGCTATAGCCTTGTGATTTAAAAAGCGTAAAAAGCGCCTCTTCACTTGTACTAAAATAACGCGTACTCTCGTTTTGCTCCATCATGATGATGTCACTACTGACTTTATCTGTATCTAGCACATCCCAGGTATGCTTTGTATCGCACCACGAACAACCTACAGGGCAACCTTGTAAGCGCACAAAAATTGACGGTGTGCCGGTAAATGAGCCCTCGCCTTGTATGGTTTCAAAGACTTCATTTACCAATAATTGACTCATTACTTCGTTGTTCCCATATGTCTGGCGTATTAAAATAGCATATTCTTAAGGATGCACTATGAAACCAAAAAATGCTAATATTATGCCTGAAATTTATTGCTAAATAGTAACACTTATCACAAGGTTACGAGAACTTTTACACACATCAGCTCTGCAAGCTACTATCAAAAAGCGTGCAACAACAATCGGGTAATAGAATGTCAAGAAAAGTGGTGATCATCTATTCAGGTGGTATGGATTCGTACACGGTTTTACACCAAGCAATACAAGATGGTTTTGAGGTGCATGCCGTGTCGTTTAATTACGGCC
>CAZXTD010000161.1:0-9356 GCA_964643575.1 uncultured Glaciecola sp.
CACTAATAGGTTCGAACATGGGGAAGTTTACACCGTAAGTCAGTTCGCATACCTCTGCTGTTTTGCTTTCGTCAGAATATTCTTGTGCGAAATCGTTCGATGGAAATCCCACCACAACTAAACCGTCTTCTTTAAAGGTATCATAAAGTTTTTCTAGCCCTTCAAACTGCGGTGTAAAACCGCACTTGCTTGCGGTGTTTACAAATAAAACTGCTTTACCTGCATATTCCTCACACATATTAACCACTTCTTGGCTATTGAGCTTACGCTTCATGTGTTTCAGTTCGTCTGGGCAGTCAGCGGCATGCACTGCCATACTACTGACTAAAGCAGTCACCAAAACCACAGGGGCACACATTTTTTTAATTGATAGCTTCATAAATAATTTTCCAAGTTCCCAAATATATTTTTAATTGTTAATGTATTGGTATACAGGCAACGCGAACACTAACTCGATTTTTATCGAAGTAATGTTCATCGCGCTTTGCTTAAATAGTGCTTTGTTTACTATATACTTCACTTAAGTTCGTTAAGACGCATTTTATAAGCTTGCTACAAATGTTTAGATCATCACACCTTAGTGGCATAAGTTAAAACATGTAGAAGATTCGATGCCCAATAACGCTAAATAATGACCGATTGTAGTTTACATACGTAACAAGCCAACTAAACATCAACATAATAAGACCCATACAATGACAAAAAAATTTCAATTAAGCCTTATTTTTATTGCATCAACTTGCTTATTTGCTTGTAGCTCAACAAGTCCAAGTTCTAATGAATCTGCGGCAAACTCGGCGCCGCTGAGTTTGGAATATAACACACAAACGATTGCACCGGTTGCTAAAAGCACTGCTACATCAGCGCTAAATGATATCAGCCTCAGCATGGAACAAATTATGGCCGATCCAGACTGGCTTGGCAGACAACCTGAGAGTCCTCAGTTTTCGCCTACAGGTGAACATATAATTTATGCGCGCAAACGAGAAGGATCAATTGTTCGCGACCTATTTGTGACTAACGCGGGTGAAGGTAACGGCAGTCTGTTAGCGCTCGAAGATGAACACAGGCATCACTATGACGAGATTATCGACGATGATGATTTTAGTTTTGTGGCCTGGATTTATGAAGGCAATGTGTTTGCACAACAACGAAACGGCGGTGGTGTTGTGCAATTAACGCGTGATAGTAGTCAGGCGCGTAATTTACGTTATTTTCAAACAGGTGGCGTTTCTTACCAAGCGGGTAACCGCTTTGTGAGTGTTGATGTTGCCACGGGTAAACAAAGCGAAGTATTTAATTGGTCTTTTGCAGAAGCGCCTGAACCTGTTAAAGAACCTGCCGATTACATTGCAAAAGAACAACAAAAGCTGATTCAATATGTACAGATACAGCGTGCTAACCGTCAGGCAAGGTTTGATCAAGAACAAGCGCGTGCTAAAGCGAATGCTAGTATCGTGAATAACACATTTTACTTTGACGAAAAGCATACCAATGTGCTTGCTAGTTTATCGCCAGATGGTCGTTTTGCGATTGTAGTGACACGAGAAAACAAGCCTAGGCGTGACGACAGCGACATCATGCCAGACTACATTGAAGAGAACGGCCGTATTAAGGCCCAATCGGTGAGGCAACGTGTGGCCGATGCTAAATCAGAATCTCATGATATTTATTTTTTAGATATACAAGCGGGCACAACGAAAAAACTCGGCTACCAAACTCTACCTGGCTACAATGAAGACGTGCTCGCTGATGTGAAGCGCGAAAACGCTGAGGCCAAAGGTGAAACTTATACCAATAATCGCCTACCAAGAGATATCGGTTTGTTGTTTGATTGGTATGCGACTGAGATGCCGGTTAAATGGCATGACGACGGTGAGCACGTGGCGCTAATGCTTGAGGCGTGGGATAATAAAGACCGCTGGATAGTGAGTGTTGATGTATCAGACCCGAAGTTTATTACTCAGCATCGTATGCATGACAAAGCATGGGTAAACTATCGGTTCAATCAGTTTGATTGGTTTGATGAATCATTAACGCTGTTTTTATTAAGCGAAGAAACCGGATACTCGCAGCTATTTGTTAAGCCTTTAAACGGCGAAATTCAGCAAATAACAAAAGGGCGCTATGTTGTTGATGATGTTGTGCTAAGTGACGACGACCGTTATTTCTATTACAAAGCCAATAAAAAGCATCCTGGCATATATGAGGTTTACCGCAGCCCCGCAGCAGGCGGTAAGTCCGAAATGCTGACCGACTTCAACGGTATGACTGACTTTGTATTAAGCCCAAAAGAAGATCGTTTATTACTCACTCATTCAAGCTTAAGTATGCCACCTGAGTTATATACGCTTCGCCTAGATGGTGAAGCGAACCCGCAAAAATTAACCAATACCATTAGTGAGGCATTTTTATCAATTGACTGGACCGTGCCCAGCATTGTGCCGGTACCTTCCAGCCACACTGAACAACCTATCTACTCAAGAGTATATACGCCAAGTGGTACAAGCACCGAAAAAAGGCGCGCAGTTGTTTTTAATCACGGGGCCGGCTATTTGCAAAATGCTCATCTCGGTTGGTCAGGTTACTTTAGAGAGTTTATGTTCCACAGTTTGCTTGTGTCTAAAGGGTATGTAGTTCTTGATATGGACTTTAGAGCATCGGCTGGTTACGGCAGAGACTGGAGAACCGCGATATACCGTCAGATGGGTACGCCTGAAGTCCAAGATTTGAAAGACGGCGTGGACTGGTTGGTTGAAAACGCGAACGTAGACCGCCAACGTATAGGCACCTATGGCGGATCGTACGGTGGTTTTTTAACCTTTATGGCTTTATTTAACGAACCTGAACTGTTTCAAGCAGGTGCTGCTTTGCGTCCGGTATCTGATTGGGCACATTACAACTTGCCATATACTTCAAACATACTTAATACACCTGACCTTGATCCTATTGCCTATGAGCGTAGTTCACCTATCTACTTTGCTGAGGGGTTGAATAAGCCGCTTCTCATGAACGCACCCATGGTTGATGATAATGTGTTTTTTGTTGATGTCGTGCGATTAGTGCAACGACTAATTGAGCTTGAAAAAGAAGACTTTGAGACGGCTATATACCCGGTTGAGCCACACGGCTTTATTCAGCCTAGTTCTTGGTTGGATGAATACCGCCGCATTTATAAGTTGTTCGAAGACAATCTGTGAACTAGCAACATCATAAAATATCAATTTAATGCAGGCGACGATAATGTCGTCTGCTTTATTAACGGTTTGGTCGGCCCTTAATTAACAAGCCTAACAAGAGGCCCGAAATCGCTCCATATAAATGAGAATCAACCGCAACGTTTGCGTTTATAACGCCAGCCATGAACGTGCTGTCTTCATAAAATTGTTCTTGACCTATCTTAATTATTGCACCCAACAACAACAGATAACCTGTCATTACTTTTGCGCGAATATCTTGCACAACTCCCCATAAAAATAAGCCGTGTAACACGCCCGATAAGCCAACAAAATTAGCGTCTTCATACGAAAACACAGCCACAAACACACTGGTAAAGAAACAAAGGCACACAAATAGAAGCGCAAACCGACGTGAGGTGTTTTTGAGCGTAAAGTAATCGCCATATAAAAGCCAAATTAGAAAAAGCCCAAATATATTGATAAACAAGTGTGGTGTGTTTGTGTGTACAAAATGCCTGGTAAACAACTGAATAAACTGACTGCTAATGTCACTTATTGAAAATGTGACTGACTGCGGGAGATAACTCAACCATAATTGCGAAGCACTATTAAAAAATAAGGTGCAAATAATTGCAGCAACGGTAATACACAAATAAGGCAGATATTGCGCGCGTTTTAGCGGAAGTGAGGCTAGATAACTCATAAAAATATAATTGGTATTATCTCTATTTATGACGAAAATTAACGGATAAATTTCAGTTTACCTTTATTTGATGGGCATGCCCAAGTAAAATAGTGGAAAATGAAAGAGTCTGTAATGCTAAACTGAATAAGTGTAGTTCTCGTATTCAAATCTATAGCTTGCACATTGTCTTATATGATTAGGGTATACTTTTCGCATTTGCAGCATGCCAGTTTACGTTTTAACGCCAGCCAAAAGAGTAATAATTTAATGAAGTTTTCCCCTTGTCATAAAGAAGGTTTTGCACGTTTACACTTATTCTCCAGTGCTTGTATAGTTACTTTCAGCACACTTATATTTATTTTGTCTTTTCATAGTGTGGCGCAACAAACTGTTGTACTCGAAGACAGAGAACCCGAAGCTGCTACGGGTATTAATGAAAAAAGCTTTGATGACGCTGAAGAATTTATGGTCGCCGCCGCTAATCCTTATGCGGCGTGGGCAGGCAAAAACATCATTGAAAAAGGCGGAAGTGCAATTGATGCTGCCGTTGCTGTGCAGGCCATGCTAACACTAGTCGAGCCGCAATCCTCAGGAATTGGCGGTGGCGCGTTTATTATGTATTGGGACAATACTGAAAAAAAGCTCTACACATTTGACGGGAGAGAAACCGCACCTAAATCAGCTAACCCATATATATTTTTAGAAAGTGGCGAGCCAATGAGTTGGCGCGATGCGGTAGTAGGAGGCAAGTCAGTAGGTGTGCCAGGCGTGCTAAAAGCATTAGATGTAGCGCATAAAAAATTTGGGCAATTAGAGTGGAAAGACTTGTTTGAGGATACTATTAAGCAATCGCGCGATGGTTTTATTGTATCGCCACGGTTGGCTCGTTTGCTCGAGTTAGACTTACACCCTGGCCTAAATAAATTTCCAGTATCGGCTAACTATTTTAAACCCGACGGTAAGCCACTAGAGGAGGGGGCGCTTAAAAGAAATCCTTTATTGGCGACTACTCTACAAAAAATTGCCCTTGGCGGGGTTGAGGCATTTTATCAAGGCAGTATTGCCGACAACATTGCCAAAGCTGTGCGCACTGTTACGGTAAATCCTGGAGGCATGCAAGCAAAAGATATTAACGAATATCAAGCCGTTCAGCGTCAAGCCATGTGCAATAATTATCACGATTCAAGAATTTGTGGCATGGCACCCCCAAGCTCTGGCGGTGTTACGGTTTATCAAATTATTAAAACCCTAGAGCGTTTTAATTTGTCTCAATATCAACCAGACAGTCCTGAGTTTGTGCATCTGTTTAGTCAGGCAAGCGCATTAGCTTTTGCCGATAGAGCGCATTACGTTGCCGACTTAGACTTTCTTGATTTATCTGCAGTGCCACTTGTTTCGCCATCTTATTTAAGAGAGCGCTCTAAGCTGATTGGTTTAGACAAACCATTTGAAAAGGCAGAAGAAGGTATGCCTTTTTTAAGTGCTCAATACGGCGAAGATGACGCTTATGAGTTAACCAGTACTAGTCATATTTCAATTGTTGATAAACAGGGAAATGCGGTGTCTATGACATCGAGCATCGAGTTTATGTTTGGTTCGGGGATCATGGTTGAAGGTTTCTTGTTGAATAATCAACTCACTGACTTTGCTATTAACCCAACTCGTGACAATAAGCTTGTGCTAAATAGAGCACAAGGCGGTAAACGCCCACGTAGTTCTATGAGCCCGACCATGGTTTTTGACAAAGACAATAACCTAAAACTTGTTATCGGTTCACCTGGCGGTAGTCGCATCATTAATTATGTTGCCCAAACAATCATTAATGTATTGGATTTTGATATGGACGTGCAAAGTGCAATATCGTTCCCTCGCATCACAAATAGAAACGACGTGACTTCTCTTGAAAAAGGCACACCAATAGCTAGTATTCAATCTGCGCTCGAAAAGAAAGGGCATACGGTAAGGGTAGTCGATTTAAACAGCGGTTTACACGGTATTCAAATTACCGAAGGTAAGTTAGTCGGTGGGGCTGACCCGCGGCGCGAGGGTGTCGCTGTTGGTCAATAATACACGTGGGTCGAGTTAAAGATATGCATTTCTATTGAGGTGTATAAATTGAGATAATTACGGTACAGTATTATTGACTGCTTTAACTTTCCAATCGCCCTTAACCTTAACCATCGATAAGGTTTTTAAGTCGACTACCTTATCGTTACCACGAGTACCGATTATCTTGATTTCAATCTCGGCCTCTTCTTGAAGCTCCGAAAATAATAGGGATCCGCCAGAAACAGGCTCAGCTTGCATAGAGTCTAAACGCAAATTAAATACTTGGCGCTGAATATTTTTATTCGTATAAAAACCTGAAAGTATTCGACCGTAGCGTTTAGTGCTAAGGGCAACAACGCGGTCCAAGTTTTTGTCGTTATATACTGCTCGCATAAACAATATTGCGGTATATTGTGGCGTGTCCGAACTCATCATACCGTATTTGCCTGCGCGTATTTCTTCTTCGTCGGGCGACGAACAAGCTTGCACAAGCACAAGTGCCGCTGAGGTCAATAATACTAGTAATAGTTTCTTCATAAGTAGCCTTTGCTTTTTTCCCACACTTAGTATCGGCTATGTCACCTTAAAACTTGAACAAAAAAAAGACGCAAATACTCTTCGTATCTGCGTCTTTATAATTTTGATTAAACGGTTAAGTAAAAGCCTATTGCACTTCTTCTAGTTCGGAAAATTCACCTGCAAAAAGAGGGCTGCTTAAGTAGCGTTCTGTGCCTGAGGCTAATAAGACAACAATTATTTTGTCTTTGTTTTCAGGGCGCTCAGCATAACGTTTCGCGGCAACCACTGCGGCCCCAGATGATATACCCGCAAGTATCCCTTCTTCTTTCATTAAGCGTTGGGCCATTGCCATGCAGTCTTCATTGCTGACTTGCTCAACCGAATCAATGATATCGAGGTTGAGATTACCTGGAATAAAGCCAGCGCCAATACCTTGTATTTTATGCGGAGCCGGCGTGAGTGGCTCTCCTGCAAGCGCTTGCGTAATCACTGGTGAATCAGCAGGCTCAACCGCTACCGCTTCAACACTTGGTTTTTGCTCTTTCAAATACTTTGACGTGCCTGAAATTGTGCCGCCGGTACCAACACCTGCAATAAAAGCATCTACTTTACCGTCGGTCGCTTCCCAAATTTCAGGACCTGTGGTTTTTACGTGAATTTCTGGGTTTGCGGGGTTATCAAACTGGTTCATGGCCACGTATTTGCCTGGGCTTGCTGCCATTAATTCTTCCACTTTTCCTATCGCGCCTTTCATGCCCTTGGGCGGCTCAGTTAAGACTAAGTTGGCACCTAAGGCTTTTAGCAATTTACGACGTTCAAGACTCATGCTCGAAGGCATGGTTAAGGTGATTTTGTAACCACGAGATGCGGCAGCAAAAGCTAAGGCAATACCCGTATTGCCACTGGTTGCCTCAATGATTTCTTTATCTTTTGTGAGTACGCCGCTTTTTTCTGCATCCCAGATCATGTTGGCACCAATTCGACATTTCACACTAAAGCTTGGGTTACGCGATTCTATTTTAGCGTAAACATTGCCATTCACAATTCTGTTTAGCTTTACCAATGGTGTTTTACCAATGGCGTATGAACTATCTTCAAATACATTCATCTTTGTTTTCCTTTATGCTTGTTGATGCCAGTTGATGCTGCTATTGAGTATCACTGGAATTTACAGATGCTTATTAATAATCTTAACTGTCGTTATAAACGTAAACTTCGTACAGTATAAGATTAGGCTTTATTCAAAAAAATCAAAGTGTTTTTTTGCTATAAGTTATTAACAACTTGTTTGAAAGTAATTGAATTACGCCAAACACAAAGTGAGTCAAGCCTTCGTTGACTATTAAAATAGGAAGAATATGAAGTTTACCGGTACCTCAGATTATATCGCCAGCAAGCAACTACAATTAGCCGTGAATGCTGCCGTCACTCTCGAAAAGCCTTTACTGATAAAAGGTGAGCCGGGCACCGGCAAAACGATGTTAGCCGAGCAACTTGCAACAGCACTCGACACCGACTTACTGCAGTGGCATATAAAAAGTACCACTAAAGCACAGCAGGGTTTGTACGAGTACGACGCCGTATCGCGTTTGCGTGACTCTCAGCTTGGTGATGAACGTGTTAAAGACATCAAAAACTACATTGTAAAAGGTAAACTTTGGCAAGCATTTACCGCAGACAAACGCCCAGTATTATTGATTGATGAAATCGATAAAGCGGATATTGAGTTTCCAAACGACTTACTGCTAGAACTCGATAAAATGGAGTTTTTCGTGTACGAAACGCAAGAGCGGATAGTGGCGAAGCAGCGACCCATTGTGATTATTACCTCTAATAACGAAAAAGAACTGCCGGATGCTTTTTTGAGACGTTGCTTTTTCCACTATATTGAGTTTCCTGAAAAAGACCAAATGCAAGATATCGTGAAAGTACACTATCCTGATATTAAAAAAGAGCTGCTTGATCAAGCGTTAACATCGTTCTTTCAAATCAGAGACGTAGGCGGCCTTAAAAAACGTCCATCAACCTCTGAACTCATTGATTGGCTAAAATTGCTTGTTGCAGACGATATTCCAGCCAGTGTTTTACAAGATCAAGACACCAAAAATGCACTGCCACCGCTTTACGGGGCTTTACTTAAAAACGAACAAGACATTCACCTGTTCGAAAAACTGATGTTTATGGCCCGCCGCTAATGCTCATAGATTTTTTCTATACGCTGCGCAAGCACCGTGTAAAAACTAGTATCACCGAGTTTTTAGACTTGATGTCGGTATTAAAAGCAGAGCTGGTTTATGCTGATATTGACGAATTTTACTTGTTAAGCCGAGCTGTGTTGATTAAAGATGAAAGCCAATTTGATAAATTTGATTTGGCTTTTGCTGAATATTTTAAGGGCGTGCAAGCCATTAATTTGTTCGATGAAACTATACCTGAGGAGTGGCTTCGCAAAGCTTTTGAACGCGTACTAAGTGAAGAAGAAAAAGCTAAGGTAAAAGCCTTGGGCGGCCTTGATAAACTCATGGAAACCTTGCAAGAGCGCTTAAATGAACAAGAAAAAAGGCATGAAGGCGGCAATAAATGGATAGGCACAGGCGGTACGTCTCCGTTTGGGGCTTATGGCTACAACCCCGAGGGCGTGCGCATCGGCCAAAAAGAAAACCGTAACAACTCAGCTGTTAAGGTATGGGATAAAAGAAACTTCAAGAACTTATCTAACGAAGTAGAACTGGGGACTCGTAATATTAAAGTGGCTTTGCGCCGTTTAAGGAAGTTTGCGCGTACAGGCCTTAGCGAAGAGCTTGATATAAATGACACCATAGGTTCGACGGCTAAAAACGCGGGCTATTTAGATATTAAAATGGCGCCAGAGCGTCATAATGCCATAAAACTATTGTTGTTTTTTGATGTGGGCGGCTCAATGG
>CAZXTD010000162.1:0-9281 GCA_964643575.1 uncultured Glaciecola sp.
CCCTAATGCTGAAGACTTAGGCCTGCCGCCGGTGCTAAAAGATATTATTATGGCGAAAAAGGGGCTGGTGTTGTTTGTTGGTGGAACGGGCACAGGTAAATCGACCTCGCTTGCAGCACTTATCGGGCATCGTAATTTGCATTCCCACGGGCATATACTGACCATTGAAGACCCCATCGAATTTGTGCATGAACATCAAAATTGCGTGGTGACGCAGCGCGAAGTTGGCATTGACACACACACGTTTGACGATGCGCTGAAAAGCTCATTACGCCAAGCACCCGACGTTATCCTTATTGGCGAAATCCGATCGATGGAAACCATGGAATACGCGATGTCTTTTGCGGATACGGGTCATTTGTGTGTGGCAACTTTGCACGCCAACAATGCCAACCAAGCCATTGAACGTATTATGCACTTAGCACCTAAAGAGTCACATGCGAAGCTGCGCTTTGACTTGAGTATGAACGTACGCGCCATTGTGGCTCAGCAACTTGTCCCGACAATGGATGGAACGGGAAGAGTGGCAGCTATCGAAATTTTGTTAAATACGCCATACATTCGCGACCTTATTCAACGAAACGAAATTGGTGAATTAAAAGAAGCGATGGAAAAAGGCAAAGAGCAGGGCATGCAAACTTTTGATATGGCTTTGTACGACTTATATAAATTGGGACAAATATCTCAAGAGCAGGCGCTACACAATGCAGACTCACCTAATGATTTACGCTTGATGATAAAACTAGACAGTACCGATCAGAACAACGCCTTGGGTTCTTTATCTAAAGTCTCGATTGATATGGATGACTAGCGAACGAATTTGATTAGTAAGGCGGTCTTGTATTACAGTGATGATGAAATCAACGAAGTAAAATTGCCAAAACACGCTAATTAAAGTTCACGCTTTTATATAAAGGAACAGGCCCGATGAAGAAATTTTACAGCGATTATGATCGAGTAAAAATGAGCCAAATAAAGGATTTATTAGACGATGCAGGTATTCCTTGTTTTGTGAAAAACGAATATCTGCAAGGTGCAAGTGGAGAGGTGCCCCCTCAAGAAACCCTACCTGAAATTTGGCTAACAGATGATTCGTGGCGCGATAAGGCACAGCGTTTAGTTGATAAAATGGAAAGCGATTTGGCAAAATACACGGGAGAAGATTGGGTTTGCTCTAGCTGCAGTGAAGAAAATGAAGGGCAATTTTTAATGTGTTGGCAGTGTCAGCAAGAACGCCCAGTATTGTCAGATTAAGCTAATAATCTAGGCTGTCGACTAGTTGCCACTAATATTCTTTTCGCAGCCAACTCTCATAAATTAAACAAGCTGAAACGCTGTCCACTTTATCTTTGCTCAGTTTTTTGTAACCACCCAGTTCAAATAGCTTTTCTTTGGCATCGACTGTTGATAAACGCTCGTCATGTGCGTGCACAGGCAAACGATATTTATGTTCGAGCCGGCCAATAAAACGCTTCACTTTGGCCGTTATGTCTTGCTCAGTGCTGTCCATATTGAGCGGTAAACCCACTAACAATGACTCAGGTTGCCATTCGTTAATGACTCTGGCTAACAAATCCCAGTCAGGAATGCCGTCGCGTGCTTTCAAGGCTGGTAGGGGCGATGCAGTTTGTGTAATTGTTTGCCCAACGGCCATACCAATGCTTTTTTTGCCAAAGTCAAAGGCGATACAAGTACCTGAGCTTGGTTTAGACATTTACGCGCTGCCTGCTTGTTGGGTAAGCTGCCATACATCAATACCTAATTTGTTGACTGACGCTTGCCACTTTTTATGCACGGGGGTGTCAAATAAAATCTCTTGGTCGGCTTCAATAGTCAACCATGCATTATCTTGAATTTCTTGCTCGAGTTGACCTGCTCCCCAGCCGGCATACCCCAATGCGATGACCGACTTGTCGGGCCCTTGGCTATTACCTATGACAGATAAAATATCTTTTGAGGTGGTCACCATAATGTCTGATGTGAGGTCTAGTGAAGAGTTCCAACCGGGTTGGCTAGAATGCAGTACAAAGCCCCGGTCGGGATGAACAGGGCCACCACACACAACGATTTTTTCGCTGTGTGCGTCGTCAATTAAAGCCGTTTTGTCGGTCTGATTAATAAGTTCTCTGAAGGTCATTGTAGAGGGCTGATTGATAACAATCCCCATTGCACCTTCTTCATTATGTTCAAGTACGTATGTCACTGCCCGCGCAAAATACTCATCAACGAGTGCAGGCATTGCAATTAAAAAATGATTTTTTAAGCTATTAATCGTTTTTATGGTCAATGTTCCACTTCCTTACTTCTTTCCTACCTTCTTGTGTTAAAAAACGCACAGCACCAACTAAAAGTCTTGCAATTAAACATCTTGCCAAATGAAAAGCTGCGCTTTGTCTTTATTTATCGAGACGCTTTTCAATGGCATCAAACAATTTTGCACATATATTAACGGGAAAGGCCGCTTCTATTTCTCGTACACATGTTGGGCTGGTGATATTAATCTCGGTGACCTTGTTACCAATCATATCAAGACCAACAAATAAAATGCCGCGAGCTGGCATATCGTCTGCAATTGCTTGCGCCACCGCTAAGTCTTCTTGGCTGACTTCTTGGGGTTGGCCGGTACCACCGGCCGCTAAGTTGCCGCGGGTTTCTGTGCCGCTTGGCAAACGCGCCAAGCAATACGGTATTACCTCACCATCTACCAGAAGAATGCGTTTATCACCGGCTTTAATTTCAGGCATGTAAGCCTGAATCATTGCATGCTCGGTTTCGTTTTCAGTGATGATTTCACTTATTACGCCTAAATTAACCGCATCTTCTTTTACCCTAAAAATACTTGTGCCACCCATTCCGTCCAGCGGCTTCACAATAATGTCTTTGTGCTTGGCATGGAAATCTTTGATTTGTGACTTTCGTGCAGTGACCAAAGTTGGCGGGATAAACTGGGGATATATAGAAGTAAATAGCTTCTCATTAAAGTCACGCAAAGCTTGTGGGTCGTTTACGACAAGTGTGCCATTAGCTTGGGCAAGCGAGAAAATATGCGTAGCGTAAATAAATTGGCTATCTACGGGTGGGTCTTTGCGCATCATCAGTAGCGACAAATCGCCGAGGTTTATATCAACCTCTTCTATTATGTCATAAAAGTTACCGAGTTTTTCTTGCACAGTAATTATTTGTGCACGGGCTCTTGGTTCGCCGCTATCGATATACAAATCTGCAATTTGCATGTAATAAAGCTCATAGCCTCGTTTTTGTGCCTCAAGCAGCATTGCAAAGCTGGTGTCTTTTTTAATATTGATGTTAGCGATGGAGTCCATCACCATACCGAGTTTAACAGTCATATGAGTATTCGAGTAGGCTATTTAATTATATAGTTAAGTGTGTGGGTATTTTGCTAAAAAGCAAGAGGCCGTTTAAAACGAAAATGGCCTTATATATCACCAAAATGTGATTGCAGAATGGCAATGCTGGCAATAGCGGCAGTCTCAGTTCGCAAAATGCGTGGGCCAATATTGCTTGCTTGATAACCAAGTTCTTGCGCAGTGTAGACTTCTTGTTCGCTCAAACCGCCCTCAGGGCCAATAATTAACCTAAATCCTTTTTGTGGCTTGTGTAGGTTTCCCAGATAAGTCTTTGCACCTGGCGCTAAAATAACTTTACTGAGCTCACTGGTTTGCCCTAGCCATTGCTGCATCGAAACTGGCATATGCAATTTAGGTAAAACATTACGTTGGCTTTGCTCGCAAGCAGCAATTATAAGCTTTAACCAACTTTGATACTTCTTTTCCCATCTCGCTTGATCAAGTTTTACATTACAGTTTTCTGTAATAACGGGGGTGATTTCTGCCACCCCAAGCTCAACTGCTTTTTGGAGGGCAAGTTCCATTCTGTCGCCTTTAGACACACCTTGACCTAAATGTATGTGCAGCGGCGACTCTAACGACAGACTAATTTGAGAGTTAACAACAGCAGTGGCTTTACGTTTATGAATATCAACTATTTCGGCAGGATAATCGTTGCCGTTGCCGTTAAACAGTATAATGGGAGCGCCTATTTTTAAGCGCAGTACGTTGCCAACATAGTGGGCAAGTTCGGGACTAAGTTCAAGATTTGCGTCTACAACTAGATTTTGATCAATGTAGAATCGTGGGATACGCATAGTAGCAACAAGTTCCTTAACGGATGAAAGTCAAAGCAATGCGTACGATTGTACATTAGTACAATCTACTTTTCTGAGTTTCTATAGAGACTTGGTATTTTGTCGCGGTGTATACAAATGAAAAATTTGGTTGGTTACGCTTATTTTCTATGCCGCAGTTTTCTCAAGTTCCATATCACTGTTATTTGAGCGAGTTTTATTTTGTACGCTTTGTGGCGCAGCTTTCTGCTCATTTGCATATCGGCGAGCGTGGGGTGTATTTTTACCTTTTGACTCGGTAAAACAAAACACAAGTAGGCCTGAAATCGCGAGCAGTATTAACGTGCCGAGCATAAGTATTAGGTCGATGTTCATAAAGCAATATCCTCCGTAATCTGCCAATAAAGGTATAAGAAACACTCTTAACAGACGCTGCTTTTTGTAAATCACCCCCATAGTGTTGCAAATAAGTGACACTATTACAAAAGATTTTTGTTGTTTTTTTTAGGCGAATTGCTATTTTATTGAATCGATTACATTTTAATCGTAAACACAAAAATAAGAACCCTCCAAAAACAAAGGAAATGTCCATGTTTAACTTAACTACTGAAGATGCTTCTAAGTATCTTGATGAATTTATTATTCCATTTGGGATAAATATCGCCATGGCGATAGTTATCTATATTGTGGGTAAAATTGTTGTCAACATTTTGGTTAATGTATTTGGAAAGTTGATGGCAAAGTCGAAGTATGACGACATGTTAATCGATTTTTTAAAGGCGATTGTTCGCGCTGTTTTGATGCTGTTTGTTATCATTGCTGCGCTAGACCAACTTGGCGTTGATACGACTTCTCTCGCCGCAATATTGGCTGCTGCAGGTTTGGCAATCGGTTTGTCTTTACAAGGCTCGTTATCGAACTTTGCGGCCGGTGTTATGCTGTTAGTATTCCGCCCGTTCAAGGCTGGAGACTTTGTAGACGCAGGCGGTGCATCGGGCACGGTAAAAAGTATCAGTATTTTTACTACGCTAATGGTAACCCCTGATAACAAAGAAATTATTGTACCAAACGGTGCAATTTATAGCGGTAATATCGTTAACTACAGCGCAAAAGATACTCGCCGTGTTGATATGGTTTTTGGTATCGGTTACGACGACGACCTTAAAAAGGCGAAGTCTATTTTAGAAGAAATGGTAAAAGCAGATGACCGAATTTTGCAAGACCCAGCTCCTCAAGTAGCGGTTGCTGAATTAGGCGATAGCAGCGTTAATTTTGTTGTTCGCCCTTGGGCAGCTTCAGGCGACTTCTGGGGTCTTAAGTTTGATTTTACAGAAGCAGTTAAATTGCGTTTTGACGCTGAAGGCATTTCAATACCTTATCCGCAAATGGATGTGCATGTTCATAAGAATGACTAAAGTCTAAATTATGACAAAAAAGGCAAGCTACAACAGCTTGCCTTTTTATTATGTGCAAAATAAGTTAAAAATACTGTCTGTTATTTGCGATATTAACCAAAAGTTTGGTTTTCTTAACTGCAGTTCGCTGCTCGCGCCTTTTCATAAATCGCATTCGCAGCCGCCATATTTCTGTTTAAGTTGTCGATTCGAGTACTTTCTGCTGGGTGAGTAGATAAAAACTCGGGTGGACGTTGCCCGGCTTGCGATGCCATATTTTTCCAGAGCTCAACTGCGCCCTGTGGTTTAAAGCCAGCCTTTGCCATTAAATCTAAACCAATAACATCTGCTTCACTTTCGTGGTCGCGACTGTATTTGAGTGTACCTAACTGCAGACCCACACCTAAGGCTCGCATTATCGTGGGTGTTTGCGCGACTTCATTTGCCGCTAGTACTTGTCCTGCAACTTGTTGAGTGATGCCAGCAAAAGCCGTATTAGAGAGCCTTTCATTACCATGCTGCGCAATCACATGACCAACCTCATGGCCAATGACTGACGCAATTTGATGTTGGTTTTCGGCTACTGTTAATAAGCCTGTGTACACGCCAATTTTACCGCCGGGAAGTGCAAAAGCATTTACTTGGGGGTCGTCAAATACAACGACTTCCCACTCACCCGAAAACACGGTGTCGGGTACTTGGGCAGTAATTTTTTGTGCAATACACTGCACTAAATTATTTGTGACTGTTTTGTTCGATATTTTTAAATCTGATTTTAGACCGGAAAATGCTTGTTGACCCATGGCGTCAAGTTGAGCGCTAGGGTATAAAATTAGCTGATTTCGACCGGTTGGAGATGTAGCGCACGCGCTTAACAATACCATTGCAGATATGCTTGCAGCCACGATTACAGGCTTTCGGAAAAGTGACTTGAGTTTATGAGAAAAAGTTAATTTCATTTAAGGGATATGCTCCAATTGATAATAGGCGAGGGAATAGCGCCCTCGCAATAACTATCTTCGGATTATACCCCAGCGTCTGCCTTTAATGCACTTGCTTTGTCAGTTGCTTCCCAAGGGAACTGGTCTCTGCCAAAGTGCCCATAAGCAGCTGTAGCTTGATAAATAGGTTGCTCTAGCTTAAGCATTTGGATTAAGCCATACGGTGTTAAGTCAAAATGACTGTTAACCAAAGCAACAAGCGTTGCTTCGTCGACTTTGCTTGTACCAAAAGTTTCAATACTAATTGATGTAGGTTTAGCCACGCCAATTGCATACGAAACTTGTATTTCGCAGCGCTCGGCTAGTCCGGCCGCAACAATATTTTTAGCTACATATCTACCTGCATATGCTGCACTGCGGTCGACTTTTGAAGGATCTTTACCTGAAAATGCACCACCACCATGGCGAGCCATACCGCCGTATGTATCAACAATTATTTTGCGGCCGGTGAGCCCGCAGTCACCCATTGGACCGCCAATCACAAATCGGCCCGTTGGGTTAATATGAAACTGCGTATTCGCATTTAACCACTGAGCTGGCAATACGGGTTTGATGATTTCTTCCATTACTGCTTCGCGCAAGTCTTTGGTGCTAATGCTGTCACAATGTTGAGTAGACAGCACTACTGCATCGATACCAACAGGTTTATTGTTTTCATAAACAAACGTTACTTGGCTTTTTGCATCTGGTCGTAACCAGCTAAGCTGGCCATTTTTGCGCAGCTTCGCTTGTTGCTCAACCAGGCGATGCGCATAGGTGATAGGGGCTGGCATCAATACGTCGGTTTCGTTGCTTGCATAACCAAACATTAAGCCTTGGTCGCCAGCACCCTGTAGTTCAGGGCTTTCTCTATCGACGCCTTGGTTAATGTCTGCAGACTGTTTTCCTATTGCGTTTAATACAGCGCAAGATTCACCGTCAAAACCCATATCAGAATGCACATAGCCAATGTCTTTTACGGTTTTACGGGTAATTTCTTCAATGTCTACCCAAGCGCTTGTGTTAATTTCACCACCGACCAATACCATGCCTGTTTTAACGAAGGTCTCGCATGCTACCCGTGCCTTTGGGTCTAGTGTGAGAATGGCGTCAAGCACCGCATCAGAAATCTGATCGGCTATTTTATCTGGGTGTCCTTCAGAAACAGATTCTGAAGTAAATAAATGTGTGGTCATATATATTCCTGTTATTAATCGAATACGGTTACCTTAAGTTATTACTTAAACCATTATTCGAGAGTACTCTGCACTGCCAAAAGTATCCTGCATTACCAAAAGTATTCTATTTACCCGCTATATTATAAACATCATTTTCGCATTTACCAGTCTTTACTTCTAGACGTCTAAATGTCTATTGTGTGAAGCCTCCCTAGTAGGGCTAACTCAACCCAGTATCCTAAAAAGAATAACTATAAAAGATAAAAGAGCAGTAAAACGAGATTTAATTATTGAACATGTGTTTACACTAGGTAACAATACGCAGCCAATTTAAAATTGTTCATCTAGATAAACTGTTATCGTACTTATTCTTAAAAACCTTGATTTTTTAAGGCTGATAAAAGCGGCACACTAGACAAATTGTTCTGCCAACAGTAAAAGATATAAAGGAGCTGTTATGCCATCTCGTCGTCACCTCGCCAATGCGGTCCGCGCATTAAGTATGGATGCTGTACAACAAGCCAAATCAGGACATCCTGGTGCCCCTATGGGAATGGCCGATATTGCGCAGGTTTTATGGTGCGATTACATGTCGCATAATCCCTCAAATCCCGATTGGCCTAACCGCGACCGTTTTATTTTATCAAACGGCCATGGGTCTATGCTGCTTTATTCTTTATTGCACCTCACCGGTTACGACTTACCACTTGAAGAGCTTAAAAATTTCCGCCAACTGCACTCAAAAACACCTGGGCATCCTGAATACGGATATGCACCTGGGGTCGAAACCACAACAGGCCCGCTTGGCCAAGGTGTAAGTAACGCAGTGGGCATGGCGCTTGCTGAAAAAGTACTTGCAGCACAATTTAACAAAGACGAATTTGATATTGTTAATCATTACACCTACACGTTTTTAGGTGACGGTTGTTTGATGGAGGGTATCTCGCACGAGACATGCTCACTGGCGGGCACTTTAGGTTTAGGTAAGCTTATCGCGTTTTGGGATGACAACGGCATCTCGATTGACGGTGAAGTAGAAGGCTGGTTTAGCGACGACACGCCAAAGCGTTTTGAAGCATATGGCTGGCAGGTTATTAGCGATGTAAATGGGCATGAGCCCTCAGAATTGTCGGCCGCAATTGCAAAAGCGCAGGCGCAAACCGACAAACCGACTCTAATTTGTTGTAAAACCACCATTGGTTTTGGCTCACCTAATAAGCAAGGTACTGAAAGCTGCCACGGCGCACCGCTAGGCGACGACGAAATTGCGCTTACTCGTGAAGCGCTAAGTTGGCCTTATGAAAAATTTGAAGTACCTGCCGACGTATATGCTGGTTGGGATGCAAAAGAAAAAGGCGCTAAAGCCGAGGCCCACCCTGAGCTTGCCTCAGAATTCATGCGACGCAAAAAAGGTGAATTACCTGCAGATTGGGATAAGACTTGCAGCAAGTACATCAGCGCGCTTCAAGCTAATCCTGAGTCGCCTGCTACTCGTAAAGCCTCGCAAAATGCACTTAATGCTTACGCCCCTATTTTACCTGAGTTACTTGGTGGCTCTGCCGACCTTGCAGGGTCTAACCTAACC
>CAZXTD010000163.1:0-3092 GCA_964643575.1 uncultured Glaciecola sp.
TAATCAGAGATTTCAATGACCGCGGCGTATTAGTCATATGTGACAATCGATTGGTGACTAAACCCTATGGTAAATTGTTTGTGGGAAGTTTACCGCCAATGCACCGTACGCGAGACTTGCAAAAAGTCATAAAATTCTTATCATCCATCGGCGTCGAGAGCTAGCTCAAGATATTTGTGCTGTAGTGCTCAGGCTTGCGTAACAAACTAAGCTAGCCCGCACTACGTCAAGCTACACAAAACTACATCAAACTATGAGATGACTAAATATGAATATACTTGCTGTTGATACTGCAACAGAAGCTTGCAGCGTAGCGTTATTGACCAATCAAATGGGTGCGAATGGAATAGCAAAACAAATCATTGATTGTATTTTTGATATTTTGCCGCAGCAACATAGTCAACAGGTATTACCCATGATTGATAGGATGTTGATAAAGCATAAATTAAGTGTCCATGATCTGGATGCTATTGCTTACGGGCGAGGCCCGGGCAGTTTTACTGGAGTGCGCATTGCCGCAAGCACCGTGCAGGGTTTGGCGTTAGGCGCTGACTTGCCCGTATTGGAAATCTCGACACTAGCCGCAATGGCACAAGAAGTATATTCAAAAACAGGACAAACAGAGGTGCTCTGTTTGATAGATGCTCGTATGCAAGAGGTTTACTTAGGTCATTATTCGATAAAAGATGGACTGGCGATCTTGAACGATGCTGAGCAAGTTGTTGCGCCCGAACAAGCGCTCGAAAAACTACAAAGCCTTGGCGCTTCGACGGGGTTAGCCGGTACAGGGTTTGCCGCTTATTCTGAACTATTTTCAAAGGCTATAAACCAGCGCTCAATAGGGGTAGAGTTTCCATCCGCCGAGTTTATGCTATTATTAGCAAAAGAGGCTTTGAATAAAGGTCTTGCGGTAGACAGTGCCGCGATTAAACCGGTTTATGTGCGCGATACGGTGACCTGGAAAAAGTTACCTCACAAAGCCTAAAAGGCGGATATTGCTCTTGTTGTTTGAATGTTTAGCAAAGTCTGTGTGTTTCATTTTTAATGTATTAGCAAAGGTTACTCATTTTTAATGTCGTCAAATATGCCCAATTCAATTAGCCAACAACCTTTTATGGTAAGTCAGCAACTCGGCATTAATAAAGCACCGCAAAAACCTAACGAACCTATTGCAGTATCAGCAGACAAACAAGATAAAAATCAGCCTATTACGCTTGAAGTCGAGGTGTTAAAACGCGGCGATAAAGCCGCTCAAACGCAAGCTGATGATATTTTTGCGCAAGCAAATAGTTATGCTTCGGTGTCACCAAAAGTCCAACAAAGTTTACAGGCTTATCAATCACTCGCCTTATCTGATAAAAGAGAAGCACTCAGCGATTTGATGGGCATTGATTTATATGCTTAACTGCAAGTAGTCAGGCGGTGTTTTCCCTAACTTGAACTTACATCACTAATTTTAGACTAATATTCGTACAAACAAATATATTGACCATGCATGGAATGCGAAACGTATAAAGAAACAGGAGAGCAATATGATTAACTTTTTACAGAAATATCAACGTAAAGTATCTGCTATCGTGCTTACATGTGGCTTGGCCACACTCGGTGGCTGTACGGTTGTGCCGAAGCCAATCGATGTGGCAAAAAACGAGAGTTTGATTCCTTTCGAACAAGTTAGCGCACAGACACAGACGCTTGAAGCAAGCCAGCAAACGGCGCCACTTACCGCACAAGGCGAAAAAGCGCGATGGGGCGGCAAAATTGTTTCAGTCGAAAACAAGAAAGACGTCTCAGAAATTGAAGTCGTGTTTTTTCCTGAAAATAGTTTCGGTAAACCTCGCACGGGCGAACCAAGTGCAGGCAGATTTAAAGCCGTTGTGAAAGGATTTGTTGACCCAATTGTATTCGAGCAAGGTCGCCTTATTACCGTAGTAGGTGAAGTAGGTGATATACAAACTGGCTTAATTGGTGAACAAAGCTATCAGTATCCAACTTTAAATGCCCTGGGCTATCATATGTGGAAACAAACCACCGATGTTGAAGTCGACACCTTTGCTTTTGCGCCATTTGGCTATTATGCAGGATACAATCGCAGCTTCTTTTCACCTTGGTATGATCCGTGGCATTTTAGGTCGTACCGTCAGCGTTTAAGATTTACGCATAATAACGGTCACCAACAAGGCGCGACTGTAAGAACAAGAATGTCACCGCAAACGCCAGCAAATACAGCAAGACCCATTACTCGCACCCAAAGGTCTGGTGGTGCTGGTCAACCGCGTTCTATAGAGACTACACAAAGGATTAAAAAGAAATAATACGAGCGTCTAAAACTGTAGCCGCATACTAGAGACAATAAGAACACTAACCACAATTTAGTGTTCTTTTTTTTGGATTAGCAATAATAATGTCGATAACAAAACACGACTTATATGACTTTGAATTAAGCTTGCCTCATATAAAAATTAATGGCTTGTCAAACACCCAAAACCTTTCAGCACCCACTAAACAATCACCTTTGATACTTTTTCTGCATGGCTATCTAGACAATGCCAGTAGTTTTGAAACCCTGCTGCCTTATTTTGAAAGCCATATTTGTATCGCGATAGACATGGCGGGTCATGGTCACTCTCAGCACAGACCCTTAGGTGCGCACTATCATTTGAGTGATTACGCATACGATTTACACGAACTTATTGAGGCGCTAGCTTGGGAAAATGTGGTGTTAGTCGGGCACTCATTAGGAGGTATTGTAAGTGCAATTTATGCGGCAACTCAAACACCTCAATTGAAAGGCTTTATTGCTATCGAGTCAATCGGGCCCTTGAGTGAATCTAGTGACACAAGTGCACAGCAGATTTCAGCTTGTTTTAAAAGCCGATCTAAAGCCAACAAAGCAATAAAACAGCCAAGCAGTTTAACTCAACTAGTCAAAGCAAGATGCGCAATAAGTGACTTGTCAGAAAACGCCGCTGAACTGATTCTCAAGCGTAATACTCTAAATCAAAATGACAAAATCACATGGCGTACAGATAAATATTTGCGAACGCAATCAGCATTAAGAATGACTGAAGCACAATCGCAAAATATATTAG
>CAZXTD010000163.1:3102-4194 GCA_964643575.1 uncultured Glaciecola sp.
ACATAATGTGTCCACGTGCGCTTGTCATCGGTAGTGAGGGTTTTAGTAAGATTAAGCGTATTTTGGCTGAAAGAGAAGAACAGTTTGTCAATGTAAGGCAAGTCGAAATAGCGGGTGGGCACCACGTACATATGGATTCGCCTGAACTATGTGCAAAATTTATACTTAAGTTCATTGATGAGCTTAACTTCACGTAAATAAAAAGAATTTTAGGAAAGTTTGTTTTCCTTTTTACGTCTAGTACATTAGTATTAGTCCTTAAGTCATTGGTAAGACCATCGAAGGTGTATTAGTGGAAAGAATCTGGCTATCGCAATACGACAAAAACTTGCAACACGAAATCAATCCAGATGTTGTGCCGTCGTTGTTAGAAGTATTTGAAGCATCTGTTAGCGAACATGCTAACAAAACCGCATTTATTAATATGGGACATCAAATCAGTTTTGAGGATTTAGATGTGTTGTCTATGCAGTTTGCGGCATATCTCCAAAACTCAGGACTACAGCGGGGCGATGCAGTCGCCATCATGATGCCTAACCTTTTACAATATCCAATCGCTCTATTTGGCATTTTAAGAGCAGGGTTGACGGTTGTTAACGTTAACCCCTTATATACCCCACGTGAGTTAGAGCATCAACTTAATGATGCAAATGTAAAAACCATCGTTATCGTCGAAAACTTCGCTTGTACCCTAGACAAGGTTATAGAAAACACGCCAGTTAAAACCGTCGTGTTGACCTCGATAGCCGACATGTTGCCTGCCCCAAAAAGATGGCTGGTCAACTTTGCAGTAAAACATATCAAGAAGATGGTGCCTGCACATACTTTAGACGAAGTGGTCGATTTTAATCAGGCGTTGGCAATAGGACAGAATCAAGAATACAAACGACCAGACGTAAGTGGCAACGACATCGCGTTTTTACAATACACCGGCGGTACCACAGGAAAGTCGAAAGGTGCCATGCTGACGCACCGGAATATGGTTGCCAACTTAGAGCAAATGTCGGGCGCTTTAGAGACCGGTGTAGAACCCGGTGATATGGTCGTGACAGCGCTTCCGCTTTATCATATTTTTGCACTCACGAGTAATTG
>CAZXTD010000163.1:4204-9201 GCA_964643575.1 uncultured Glaciecola sp.
AAACTCAAGCATTTTAGAAGACGTGATTGAGCCAGGAAAAGAATTAGTGGTGACAGCATTACCGCTTTATCATATCTTTGCTTTGCAAGGGAATTGTTTGACTTACGTTAAGTATGGTTGTCCCAATTTGCTGATTACGAACCCGCGAGACATGCCTGGTTTTGTGAAAGAGTTGAAAAAACATCCTTTTGGAATAATTACGGGTGTTAACACCTTATTTAACGGTCTACTCAATACTCCTGGCTTCGCTGAGCTTGACTTCAGTACCTTTAAGTTTGGCTTAGGTGGCGGTATGGCTGTACAACAGCCCGTCGCTGAGAAGTGGCAAAAGGTGACAGGCAAAATCTTAATTGAGGGTTACGGCCTCACAGAATGCTCACCGGTGGTAACAGTTAATCCTTTCAATATCAGTAAATACAAAGGTTCAATCGGACTGCCATTGCCCTCTACCGATGTTAAACTTCTCGACGACGACGGTAATGAAGTCGGCTTAAATACAGCTGGAGAACTTTACGTGAAGGGTCCTCAGGTGATGCTTGGGTATTTAGGCAATAAAGAAGCGAGCGATGAAATTTTGAAAGATGGTTGGCTAGCCACAGGTGATATTGCCACTATCGATGAGCAAGGCTTTTTATATATTGTAGACCGTAAAAAAGACATGATTTTGGTGTCTGGCTTTAACGTATTTCCAAATGAAATAGAAGAAGTGGCGGCAATGCACGAAGGCGTGCTTGAAGCGGCCGCTGTTGGGGTTCCTCACGAAGTTTCTGGTGAAGTGGTTAAGCTATTTGTTGTGAAAAGTGACCCTAACTTGACCGAAGAGATGGTCATTGCCCACTGCAAATCGTTATTAACAGGTTATAAAGTGCCAAAAATGATTAGCTTTAAAGAAGAGCTGCCAAAAACAAATGTAGGTAAAATATTACGTCGAGAACTACGAGAATAGTGTAAACTAGGTAGATTAAACACGTGTAAAAATAGCCGGCAGTCATTCAATTGCAGGCTATTTTTTATTTATAAGCATCCAAGTTAATAAGTAGACGACTGTAATTTTGCATCCATATAACCGTACCTATCAGCCCCTATATATCGATACACAAAGCAAATTAACTGAATTGTGCGCTCACTATGCTAGTCAAAAAGTGCTTGCCATCGATACTGAGTTTGTTCGAACGCAAACGCTTACGCCATTGCTCGGCTTGATTCAAGTCTTTGATGGCGTTAACGTTGCATTAATCGACCCGGTTGCATTGGATTCTTTAACACCATTTGCGGATGTTCTAGCAAATAATAAAATCACTAAAGTCGCACACTCTTGCTCTGAAGACTTAGAAGCTTTATGGCATCATTTAGAAGTGATTCCTTCACCTATTTTTGATACACAATTTGCGTCAAGTTTGCTCGATATAGGCGTATCCATTGGTTACGCAAATTTGATTGAATTGCTATTTGAGATTCAAATTGATAAAGGTGAGTCACGAACTGATTGGATTCAACGGCCGCTTAGCAGCGCACAGTGCGAATATGCCGCCGCAGATGTTACTCATTTAATGGCAATCTATGAAGTACTCGCTCCAAAAATTGAAGCCCGGGCGATGACCTCATGGGTTTATCAGGAAGTTGAGCAAATCGCTTTGAAAAAGTCATTGCCGCTTCCGTCTGAGCTTGCTTATCTTCAATTGAAAAATGTTTGGAAACTAAATCGCAAAAGCCTCTCTGCTTTTCAAAAATTGGCGCAGTGGCGACTCGACTTAGCTCGACAAGAAAACAAGTCGGTGAATTTTGTTATTAAAGAAGTCGCCTTGTTTGAAGTTGCTATGAAGCTGCCGCAAACTAGTCAAGCATTGTTCGATTGTCATAATTTATATTCTCGCCAAGCGCGGCTTTACAGTGATGAACTATTAGCCATATGCAGGCAGTCAGCACAGTTAGATAATGCAGATTGTCCGGCTAAAATTCAACGCTTAATAGAGTTTTCTGGTTACAAAAAAGCACTAGCACTTTGCAAAGACACCATTGATAAAGTTGCGCTGCAGCATGAGATTCCGGTGTCTACACTAGCATCAAAAAAACAAATCAACCAATTACTTAAATGGTTTTGGTTTGATTTTGATGAATTGGCAGTGCAGGGCCTACAACCCGATTTAATCAGCGGCTGGCGAGCGAACGTGCTAGGCGAACACTTACAAGACATTCAAACTAAAGTGGCACAACAACATGAAATTAAGCGCAGTTTACCGCTCGAGTAAGCGAGCGAATACGTATCTTTATATTGAAAAAAGAGACGATTTTTCAAGGGTGCCAGACGCTTTACTTAAGCAATTTGGCAAGCCTCAATTTGTGACAATCTTATCTTTAGGTAAACACGAGCAAGTTGCAGGTATTCATCGTGATGAATTTATTGCTGATATTAAAAATGATGGTTTTTATTTGCAAATTCCGCCAAAAGAAAAAAGTTGGTTGCAAGAGCACAGAGAATCATTAGGCTTAGACCGTAATCCGCCAAAGAAGAGTTTTTGAGCGCCCTTATAATTTAATTCATATTTACCCTCAATCTATTTTAGTTGGCAGGCAAACACTATTGAGTAAACAATCTCCCTATACAAAAGAGCTTATTAGTAGTCAGTTTTGGCGAAGTAAAGATCTCAAACAAATGAGCGAGGCCGAATGGGAAGCTATTTGTGACGGTTGTGCACGCTGTTGCTTGCATAAATTTATTGACGATGAATCAGTGGAAAATGACTTTGCTCCAACCAATCACATAAACGAAGGCGAAGAAATTCTCTACACCAACATTTCTTGTTACTTACTCAATGATAAAACATGTGCATGTTCACAATATGACAAGCGTACTGAACTGGTACCCGATTGCGTAAGCTTAACTAAAGAAAATTTAGATTCTATTTTTTTTATGCCGCCCTCTTGCAGCTACCGCAGACTGCATGAAGGTAAAGGCCTCGCGCACTGGCATCCGTTATTAAACAAAGGTAAAAAGTCGAAAATGCACCAATTGGGCGTGACCGTGCGTAACCGTACGATAAGTGAGAGTGATGTAGATTTTAACAATTTTGAAGATTACATCGTTATGTGGCCAACCGATTCTATCGAATCATAGCAGCGATAGCGCTTACCTAATTGCTTCATTCGTGGGACGCGTTTTTACTTTTTACTTTTGATTATTCCGACTATTTGTGCTGCAACCACGGCAGTCAAAGTAATAATAAACATCGTAAAGATAATCTGCATCCAAGCGGCCATTCCCATGTCTAAAAACTGCCAGCGATCGTCATTACATTGCCCTGTGGCACTAAATATGGCAGGCATCCATTCATGTAGCGGCATAAAAGAAGGAAAGTTAGGGAAAATTTCGCAAGTCGCAAAGAAGGGATTATCTGAATTGATAATTTCTAGATGTTCACGCGCAATTATTAATCCCTGTATAGCGCTGTAAGCCCATATGCCAAGAGCAGCAAGGCGAGTAAGAAAGTGATTGTGTGCCAGTGGTATTAGTCCCGCTATAAGAATACCGATTACGGCGGTGCGCTGGTAAATACACTTAGTGCAAGGAGCATGGCCAAGAACATGTTGAAAATACAAAGCAGCGGCAAATAGAGCAAATGCACACAACGCAAGTAATCCCCACGACTTCCTACTGAGACTAAATTGATACAACGCTTGCATGAAAACACCTTAAAACAAAATGATTGCTAACTATTTGGGTTAAACAGGATTACTGCTAAATGATAGCATTTTTAAAGTAATAAAAAAGACTTGTAAACCATGCTCGTTGAGGCAATACGAATGTACTTTAAGCCTTGTCTTATCATTACTATGTGTTTGAGGCGCGTGCTTCAAGCTAAATTCAAAAAATCCAGTCTTTTTTAGCTGGTCTTGTATTTTAAGTATCTGATCTATAAATGAAAAAGAATATTGTTTTTCTTGTTAAGTTCATCTGGTACAATCAGTTGTAATAATAGAAAAATAAAGCTGAGCACATGATTTATAAGTCGCAAAGTCCAGCAGGGTTTGCTGAAGAATATATTGTTGAGTCCATATGGAGTGGCCGTTTTCCTCCGGGCACTATTTTACCCGCTGAACGTGAGTTATCTGAATTAATCGGTGTCACTCGCACAACGCTCAGAGAAGTATTACAGCGCTTAGCCCGCGATGGCTGGTTAACTATTCAGCATGGCAAACCCACTAAAGTAAACAACTACTGGGAAACATGCGGGCTCAATATTCTTGAAACGCTCGCCAGACTTGACCAGGATGGCCAGCCAGAGCTTCTAGATAACCTTTTGTCTGCTCGAACCAACCTAAGTGCCGTATTTATACGAGCAGCCTTTAGACAGTCTCCAGAAAAAAGCCGCGAAATAATTGAGCGTTATAAAGACGTAGAAGCCGAGGGTAAAGCCTTTGCGCAACACGACTATCAAATGCATCATGACTTAGCATTTGCTTCCAACAACCCAGTTTATGTGCTTATGATGAACGGTTTCAAAGGAATCTACGCACGTATTGGCGGCTTTTTCTTTAACCATGAGCGCGCGCGCGACATCGCTATTAATTATTATGAACAGCTCTTGACAGTTCTTGATTCTAGCGAGCCAGACCGAGTGGTCATGGTAGTGCGTAAATACGGTGTTGAAAGCGGTAAACTATGGCTAGAACTGCGCCAAGACGTGCCTAAGAACATTGTTGACTAGCACTGCCACTCATACATACATGCCCCTAACGTAGGAAACATCCATGACCCAAGCAAGTAACACGGTTGACACACCTTATCCACATTTGTTTCAGAGCCTTGACCTTGGCTTTACCACCTTAAAAAACCGTGTATTGATGGGCTCTATGCATACAGGCCTTGAAGAGGCGCCTAATGGTCATGTCCGAATGGCTGAATTTTTCAGAGAGCGCGCCCGCGGTGGTGTAGGGCTTATTGTGACAGGCGGCATAGGACCCAACGATGAAGGGGCAACACATGCTATCACCAAGCG
>CAZXTD010000164.1:0-9147 GCA_964643575.1 uncultured Glaciecola sp.
CGAAAAACAGGACTCTCAATGACCGCTTTTTACAAGCACTTTCCTTGCAATAAACAGGCTCACCTCCAAGTACATCCTTGGCTAAAAGGCGCATGTTTGTTCTTTCTTGTTTTAATTTTAAGTAGTTGCACAACATCGCCAACCTACACTGAACTGAAATCAAGCAACTACAGCTACCGAGTAAAATCATTAGTCATGCATTTCACCGCTGTAAATTATGAAGACTCGGTGAAGTACCTTGTTAACGAAGGCGGCGGCGTAAGCTCTCATTACCTTATTCCACAAATCAACGACGAGACTTACCCTCACGACCAAATCAGAATTCTACAATTAGTGGACGAAACAGAACGCGCTTGGCATGCAGGCGTTAGCTATTGGCAAGGTAGGACTGGTTTGAACGACTCGTCAATTGGTATTGAAATAGTCAATGTGCCTGAATGCTTTGACCAAGAAGTGCCGCCAGGCTTTCTTAAGCCTAAGTCGATGTGCATATTCCCTGAGTTTGAAAACAAACAAATTGATTTATTGATTGAACTTAGCAAAGGGATCCTTGAGCGTAATCCTGATATCACGCCCACTGCGGTTATTGGGCATTCAGATATTGCGCCTTCTCGTAAAAACGACCCGGGCCCGCGTTTTCCTTGGCAGAAGCTTTATGAAGCAGGCATTGGTGCATGGTATGAAAAAGAGACTGTTGCTCAATATTGGCAGCAGTTTAACCAACATTTACCCAGTATTGGTTTAGTACAACAAGCCCTTAGCATTTATGGTTATGGCATTAGTCAAACAGGTGTTTTCGACCGTCAAACACAAGATGTGTTGGGCGCATTTCAGATGCACTTTGTACCTTGGCAGGTTAACTATCAGGCCGATCCTAGCACTGTAGCAACGCTATTTGCTTTGCTAGAGAAGTACTTTCCTGAAGCGCTAGAAACCGTCATGCTAGCATATGAAGCTGAACAAACAATGCCACTGGCCCAAGATAATACGGTCAATAATCAGCTTAACTTTGAGGTGATTATTGACAATACGGCCCCGCCTTATCAGAGCAATAGAAAACAATTTTTAGCGGTAGAAAATAGCGGCACCTTGAGTGTTGCCAGCGAGAACATTAGCGCTGCCGACATCTTTGTTAACGAACAAAAACTCAATGTGGGTGATCTATTTAGTCGTGCCAATACCTCTATACCTCAGCTGCTATCCATAGCGAAACGCACACAAAATGGTATTAATACACTGCGTATCGACAATATGCAGGGTGATTTAGGCGGACGAATCACTTTAGGCGTTAACTATCCCACAATTACACAACCGACAACACCTGCAAGCAATGCGAGTACAAAAGTTCACGACTTCAGCAAAGTCGACGCCTTCATTCAAAACGATATCGAAAATGGCTTTCCTGGTGCCGTTTTATTGGTACTGCACAAAGGCAAAGTAATAAAGCGCTCCGCCTACGGGTTTGCACGTAAGTACGCTGACGGCGGTTTACCATTAAGCAATGCTCAGCCAATGCAACCCGACACACTTTTTGACCTTGCGTCAAATACGAAGGTATTTGGCACCACGCTTGCCATCATGAAGTTAGTCGATGAAGGAAAACTCTTACTTTCACAACCCTTAGCCAATTATTTAGCCGAATATAACGGTGACGGCAGAGACACTCGCACAGTTGCCGACCTATTGAGCCACGCCTCGGGTTACAATAGCGAAATACAATTTTTTAAAGCCGACAACCCCTTTGGGATAAGCTTATTCTCACAAGACAAAACGCTTACCCAATCGTTTTTATTAGAGTCTGTGCCTTTTGCTAAAACTCGCCGCAGTGCACAAACCTATAGCGACACCAACTTTATGATTTTAGGTTTACTTGTTGAGCGCATTACCAAAAAACCACTCGACCAATACCTTGAAGAAGACATTTATGCACCTCTTGGTTTAAACAATACGCTTTTTGCTCCACTTCAAAAAGGCAGACAAAAAGAAGACTTTGCCGCGACAGAAATTATGGGCAATAGTCGAGGCGGCAATATTGAATTTCCGAACATGCGCACTAATGTGTTGCAAGGTGAAGTACACGACGAAAAAGCTTTTTACTCGATGCAAGAAGTGGCTGGGCACGCGGGCTTATTCTCAAACGTAGACGATTTAGCGGTACTCGCTCAGCTTTTATTAAACAAAGGCGGTTATGACCAACATTACTTATTTAGCCCCTATACGCTTAAACGTTTTGTGCATCCTGATTTTGTTCAAAACTCTATTGGCCTTGGCTGGCGACTAGCTGCGCCCGACACGCAGTGGCACTTTGGCCCTTACGCGAGTGCCCAAGCATTCGGCCATACTGGCTGGACAGGCACAGCAACGGTGATAGATCCCGAGCTAGACTTAGCCGTTATTTATTTAAGCAACAAGCGCCACTCGCCTGTTATAAAAGAAGGCGAAAGCTTACGTTTTGCAGGCGACGCTTATCAAAGCGCTCGCTATGGCAACATAATGGCATTAGTATACGAAGCAGTGCTGCAAAAACAGACCAAATAGGTCAAAGCATGCTAAACAAGAATAATAAAAAGAAAGGATAATTGTGTGGATTGGCTAAGTATAATTCCCCCGCTAGTCGCGATATTTGTCGTGTTATGGAAAAAAGAAGTCATTCTTGCGCTTCTTCTATCTATCGTTAGCTCTGAGTTTTTGTTGTTGCTGCAAAGCGAGCAAAGCAGTTTATTCCTGACACCGATTAATACCATCGAACGCATTGTTAGCACGGTGGGCGATGAGGGTAACGCAAGAGTGCTCATGTTTAGTCTACTCGTAGGCGCTCTACTCGCCTTTATGCGTGATTCTGGTGGTGTCGCTGCTTTTGTCAACAAACTCATTTCATCAGGTATCGCTAAAACCAAACGCCGCGCAGCCGGCATCACTATGTTTACTGGCATAGTTGTTTTTATTGAATCTAACTTAAGCGTGCTTACCGCAGGTATTATGGCCCGCGGCCTATTTGATAAGTTTAAAATGAGCCGAGCTAGGCTTGCTTATATCATCGACTCCACCAGCGCACCGGTATGTATATTAATTCTATTAAACGGCTGGGGAGCATACATAATTGGCTTACTTAGCACCTACGACTTAGATGAAAACCCACTTGTGATTTTATGGAGCACACTGCCATACAACATCTATGCCTGGCTGACATTAGCCATTGTGGCTTACACCATAATTGCTGATAAAACACACGGGCCAATGAAAGAAGCAGAACACAAATTAGAGCGCACCGACACCAAAGTAGAGGTTGCGGCCCCCACTAAAGCACGTTTTATGCTATTACCTTTAAGTGTGATGATCGTTGGCATGGTGGCTTTTATGCTATGGACCGGCAACGGTGATTTAACCGCGGGAAGCGGCAGCCGCTCTGTACTATACGCCACATTTTTAGCCTGCATAGTCGGCTATGCTTTAATTGTATTTAGCAAACAAAACACTCACCAAGGTACTTTTAAATTGGGTTTTTCAGGAATGAGTGAGCTTTTACCTCTGGTGACTATTGTCATGTTATCAATTGGGCTGGGTGCTAGCTTAAAAACACTTGGCACAGGTATTTTTGTCGCCGGTTTAGTCGGGGACTTTTTACCCTTAATATTAGTGCTACCCATGCTTTTTATTGCCGGCGGTATTATTTCATTCACAACAGGAACATCATGGGGAACTTTTGCAATCCTTATTCCTATTGGTATACCTTTGGTGGAAAGTTTGGGAATCCCTGCACCGCTTGTGCTTGCCGCTATTTTAGGCGGTGGAATATTTGGCGACCACTGTTCCCCAATATCAGATACCACCGCAGTGTCTTCTCTTGCAGCGGGTTGCGACTTACTCACGCACGTACGAACTCAATTACCATACGCACTCATTACCGGCGCAGCGACTATTTTGGCTTATATTGCTATTGGTTTTGTCGTACTTTAGTAATTAACTCGCAAATAACTGCGTCATGTCCTCGAAGTATTTGAACTCAAGCGCATTGCCAGCAGGGTCATAAATAAAAAATGTGCCCTGTTCGCCTGTTTGGCCTTTAAAACGAATGTATGGCTCTAACTGAAACGCAATGTTATGTTCGCGCAACCTTTCGCTAAGAGCGTGCCAAGTGCTTGAATCTAGGACAACACCAAAATGCGGAACCGGCACAGCCTTGTTGTCTACGCTGTTAGTTGCTATCGCCTCTGGCATTTTATCGACAAGATGCACAACAAACTGGTGCCCAAAAAAACTATAATCAATCCATGAGTCTGACGAGCGCCCTTGCTCACACTGCATAACCTCACCATAAAAGTGAGCAGCTTTTGCTAAATTGTCTACTGGTACCGCAAGGTGAAATGGACGAGGCATTACTATTCCTTATTTGAGAAAGCGCTTGAGCACCCACATTTTAAACGCGTTAAATGGCATATAACGCAGTGAATTTTCGAAACTAAAAGACCGATACATAATCGATTTTTCATGCGAGAAACAATCAAAACCGAACTTACCATGGTAACGCCCCATGCCGCTTGTGCCCACACCGCCAAAAGGCAACTCAGGATTAAGCATGAACATGGCAGTGTCGTTAACACACATAGAGCCGGCACATACTCGCTCAGTCATCTTCGCAATAAACTCTTTATCCTCACTAAAGACATAAGCCGCCAAGGGGCGAGCACGAGAATTGATCATTTCGAGCATATCGCTGCGGCCGCTAAAGCTAATAATAGGGATAATAGGCCCAAATATCTCTTCTTGCATCAGTGGGCTATCTAAATCAGGGTTTAGTACAATCGTTGGCGCTAGGTATCTGTCTTCGATGTTATGCTCTCCGCCAAAGACAACGTTCTGATCTTCAAGGTAGCTTACTAAACGCGCGCAGTGACGTTGGTTAATAATGCGCCCGTAAAAACGGTTCTTTTGCGGGTCTTTTTTGTATTGCTTTACAATGGTTTTCTTTAAAGCATCAATCACGTTATCTAGATTGCTATGGTGTACAAGTAAATAATCAGGCGCAATACAGGTTTGCCCTACATTCATCAGTTTACCCCAAACTAGCCTGTTCATCGCAGTATTTAAATCGATGCCTTTATCGATGATACACGGGCTTTTACCACCCAGCTCTAGCGTAACTGGCGTCAAATGTTTTGCAGCAGCCTGCATCACAATTTTACCCACTTGCTCACCGCCCGTATAAAAGACTTTATCAAAGGGTAATGCAAGTAGCTGTGTGGTGGGCTCTTTCCCACCTTCTATCACTGCAATCGCATTCATATCCAAATATTTGGGTAAAAGTTCGGCGATAAGCTGCGACGTTGCAGGCGCAAGTTCAGAGGGCTTAACAATAACGCAGTTACCTGCTGAAATTGCCGCCAGCATTGGGCTTAAAGAAAGTTGAAAGGGGTAGTTCCAAGCGCCAATAACCAAACAAGTACCCAAAGGCTCGGGTATGATTACGCTTTTTGCTGGCGTTGCAAGCATTGGCGTGCCTTTTCGAGAAGGCTTCATCCAACTTTCAACGTTTTTAATAAGATACTTAACGTCTTTAATTAAATATCCGACTTCGGTCAAAAAAGCTTCTTCAGGGGACTTATTCAAGTCAAGATGGAGGGCTTTAGAAATCGCCTTTTCTTCATTTTTTAGCAAAGTTAAAAATGCATTTAACTGCCGTTTACGCCAAGAAACAGATTTGGTCGCACCCGATGCAAAATAGGTATCAAGTTTAGATTTAGATGCTTTTATAGGCGCTTTACTTTCTGCCTCAGCTCCATCAGACGAACGCTCTGCGTTTTTAGCATCTGTATTGGAATGAGACTGGGTCAGACTGACAACCGGTGCGATTTTTTGCGACATTTACAAGCTTCCCTTTTTAGAGTGTTCTATTGGTTGAGCATAACACTCACTAAACCAATCTGCTTTTTATTTAGTCCTTTTAAACGCGCTACAGTTCCATATAGATTTGACTCCACACTTAAGGCAAGCGCAGAGCCATCTACTTTTACACTGAATACGGGTTACGTAACACCATAGTGTGTGCTCTGTCAGGTCCTGTTGATACAATGTCGATTGGCACTGAGGTAAGCTCTTCTAGGCGTTTAATGTAGTTTAAAGCAGCGACCGGCAGCTCGTCCATATTGGTCACGCCAAAGGTGTTATCACTCCAACCAGGCATTTCTTCATAGACAGGCGTAATTAAGTCATAACCTTCTGCAGCTAGAGGCGGCACAGTTGTCTCGTTGCCTTGGGCATCTTTATAAGCAACACAAATCTTAAGGGTCTCCAAGCCATCAAGAACGTCGAGTTTAGTTAAGCAAAAGCCAGTGATAGAGTTAAGTTGTACTGCACGCTTGAGCGCCACCGCATCAAACCAACCTGTCCTACGCTTACGGCCGGTAGTCGCACCAAATTCATGGCCTTTTACGCCTAGGTGTTGACCCACTTCACAATCGAGTTCTGTCGGGAAAGGACCCGAGCCAACGCGAGTGGTATAAGCTTTTACAATACCCAGCACATAATCAATGTTTAAGGGGCCAAAGCCTGCACCTGTTGCTACGCCACCAACGGTGGTGTTAGACGAGGTAACATAAGGGTAAGTACCGTGGTCGATATCAAGCAATGTACCTTGAGCGCCTTCAAACATAATTGGCAGCCCTTTGGCACGCGCTTTTTCAAGCTCATCGGTTACGTCAATTGTCATTGACTTAAGCAAGTCTGCAACGCCAAGAGCGTCTTTAAGCACTGTGTCGTAATCGAGCGTTTCGGCCTTGTAATACTCTTTGAGCATGAAATTATGGTATTCCATGACTTCTTTAAGTTTTACTGCAAATAATTCAGCGTTAAATAAATCGCCCACGCGCAGGCCCCTGCGAGACACTTTGTCTTCGTAGGCTGGGCCAATACCACGGCCTGTTGTACCAATAGCTTTGTTACCACGCGCATGCTCGCGAGCAACGTCTAGTGCAATGTGAAAAGGTAAAATAAGTGGGCAGGCTTCACTGATTTTCAGACGCTCTTGAACTGGAATACCTTTGTCTTGTAGCATTTTCATTTCGGTAAGTAGCGCTTCGGGGCTAAGTACCACACCGTTACCAATAACGCAGGTGACGTTTTCACGCAAAATACCCGACGGTATTAGATGTAAAACGGTTTTTTCACCGTCAATTACTAAGGTATGTCCGGCGTTATGACCGCCTTGATATCTTACGACATAAGAAACCTGCTCAGTCAGCAAGTCAACTACTTTCCCTTTACCCTCGTCACCCCATTGGGTGCCAAGTACAACAACGTTTTTAGCCATGAATAGAAACTATAAATAAATTAGGCCGCGATTTTAGCAAAATAATAGAGATTTGTTCACCCTAAAATTACGTTTATATGGTCTTTTTTTAATCACGCAAATGTACAGAACAAAAACCAAAGCAGTAAGTGTATCGACATACCACAACGATTACCTGTTGTTACTGCAAATATTTTAGACTTTCGTGCCACTTATACCGACGACAGCGATTGATATTAGAAAGCCGAAGACCTAGCGGGTTTGTTTGTTGTAACTGGTTTTAATTTAGTCTAGAGCGATAACACCAGCCACTAAGTATGGAACAACCCAAGGTCTGTTGAATCGAAGTTTTGCAAGTTGGGCAAAGCTCTCATAATTTCTGCATTTGTTAAACCCCACCAACTGCCAAGCGGAGCAGCATATTGCTCAACAGCCAACGTGGGAATGATTCTACCATTACCTGCATCTAAGTCGTGACCAAGCAGCGCCGGTGGAACTTCGCCAAAAATGTTTCTACCGCGCACTGCGCCGCCCATCACAATTTGATTGCCGCCCCATCCATGATCAGTGCCATCTCCGTTGACTGTGAGTGTTCTGCCAAAATCAGACGCCGTGAAGGTCGTTACATCTTGCGATAAACCTAATTCTGTGACCGCAGAATCAAATGCGCCAAGAGCACCATCGAGTTGTGACAGTAAGGCCGGTAAGTCTGCTGCTTGATTCGAATGGGTGTCAAACCCGCCTATTCCCACAAAGAAAATTTGTCGGGTGGCTGAGAGGCTATTGCGAATTGACATAGTTTCGGCGACAGCTTTTAACTGGCTGCCAAGACCCGTTGTAGGAAATTCTGTAGCAAGCGCAGAAGCCGAGGCGCGCGCTTCATCAAATACGGCGTTAGCCTCTATCCCTTTCTTAAATTTTGACGCAATATCTTGGGCGAGTATGTTGGTGCCATCAAACCCTTCTGATAAAAAGCGCCGACGAGCTGAAGCCAAAAAGCCCCTCAATTCTTCATTTCTGCTCTCTAGCGCAGTGATGCCTGCGCTTCCATTGAGTGATATTTGGTAAGGCGAAACATTATTACCGGTTAAAAACGGACCCACTCCCGCTGTCGAAAGTGTAGAAAAATCACCTATACTCGCGTTTGCGCCAGAGGCAAGCATGGCATCGGCAAACAGCCCACCCCAGCCAAACTGCGCACCTTCTGGTGCACTTGCTTGCCATATAGACTGCTGATCATTATGAGAGAAAAGTCGCGGCGGAACAACGGCAGAGCCATTCGCAAATGATTGCGCCGACACCGGTTCAATGAGTGGACCAACATTGCTGACAATGGCTGCTCGGCCCGCATCAAATAAAGACTTCACTAATGGCATTTCGGGCGGGAGTGCAAATTCTCTACTGCCAAATTGCGCGCCATTATCGGGGTTAAGCGGGAGTAAGTTCTCTCTTGAACGCGCTCCTTCATAACGATTCAATAAAGACTGCCGAATGTTCGAAAAGCTATTATACGAAGGCAGATCGTAAGGGATTAACAAATCGTGTCCATCTACCCCACCAAATAAAAATACGCACACCAGGGCTTTATAGCCAGAGCTTTCAGCAGCATGAGCAGTCAAACTTTGCGGGCTTCCAATAAGAGAAGCACCGGCGATAGAAGAAGCGATTGAATAACGTAAAAAGTCACGACGAGATAATGGCATAAAGTTCTCCTTAGCGTTGAACAAGGTAGTCGGGGGTCGACATAAGCATAATAACGGCATACGCGACGAGGGTTTCTCGCCCCGCTTGGCCTTGCAAAGCGTCTTGAGGGTATTCGTCTAAAGTTTGGATTAACAGTTGGCGCGTGCTTTGGCTAATGC
>CAZXTD010000165.1:0-9114 GCA_964643575.1 uncultured Glaciecola sp.
CCATTCTAGAATTTCTGGCATTTGTGATTCTACTTTTTTCGCTTCTTCACTAATGGCGTCAAGGCGCTGCTCTATTAGAGCTTTCATGTTGTCCCCCTCGCTGGCGCGTGAGGCTATAAATTCCTTTAGTGTGGCGTCAAACAAGCCAACCAGTTCTTTTTGAATGCTGTCTATGTCGGTTTCGTTGCTGGCGAGCACGCCTTGCCACTTGAGTATTTCGACGGGTGATATATCGCCGGTTGCGCCTTGGCTTTTGGTCCAAGTGGCGGCTTGTATAAGCTGCTTGGCTAAGTCTTCGTTAATGTGCAGGCTGTCGGTATTGTCGTCGCTAAAACTGATGCGTAAACCGCATTCTACCTTTCCGCGTTGTAGCTTTTTACGCAAGCGGTCGCGCAGGGTAGGCTCTAGCGCTCTGAAGTTTTCAGGGATACGATAAAAGGTTTCAAGGTAACGCTGATTAACTGAACGAATTTCCCATACTGCGGTGCCCCAATCGGCTTTGAGTTCTTTACGGGCGAATCCGGTCATGCTGCATATCATTAGGCGTTTCCTTTTGTTTAGTAGATGTTTGCTGGAACTTTCAAGGTATAAGTTTACCTCATGTTTTAGTGCATTGCGCGTGTATTGCTTGTTTCCAAACAAATGCTAATACAAAAACCTTGCGCTGCTTTAGCCATATGCATTCAATCTGTCATGTATATGGTTTATAATTGATTATTATCACATTTCGTTTTTTTTAAATCTATTAGGAATCCCTATACATGCGCCCAAGCAGCCGCACCGCCAGCCAAATTCGTCCCGTTACTATCACTCGAGGTTTCACTTGCCATGCAGAGGGCTCTGTATTGATTGAGTTTGGTAACACTAAAGTGCTTTGTAACGCCAGCGTCCAAGAAGGCGTGCCGCGTTTTATGAAAGGGCAAGGTAAAGGCTGGATAACTGCTGAATACAGCATGCTACCTCGCGCAACCCATACTCGTTCAGACCGCGAGGCCGCGCGCGGCAAACAAGGCGGGCGTACGCTTGAGATACAGCGTTTAATTGCACGCTCGTTGCGCGCAGCAGTCGACTTAAAAATGCTAGGCGAAAATACAATCACCGTTGATTGCGATGTTATTCAAGCCGACGGTGGTACACGTACCGCGTCTATTACTGGCGCTTGTGTTGCCTTAATCGATGCACTTACTTGGATGCGCACTAAAGGCATTTTAAAAACCAACCCGCTTAAACATATGATTGCCGCTATTTCGGTAGGTGTTTATAAGGGCAACCCCATTGCTGATTTAGAATATTTAGAAGACTCAGATGCCGAAACTGACATGAACGTTGTTATGACAGAAACCGGTAAACTTATCGAAGTGCAAGGCACAGCAGAAGGCGAACCCTTCAGCATGGAAGAAATGCAGGAAATGCTAGAGCTTGCGAAAGACGGCATTAAAGAGTTGTTTGAGATTCAGCGCACCGCGCTAAGCTAATCGTTTAAACAAATACTCAAGACAAAACTCCACAACAAAAAGCATAGGAACCAAAGACACAATGCAAGACTATAAACGCGAATTTGTTGCTTTTGCGATACAACGTAAAGTGCTCCGTTTTGGGGAATTTACGCTTAAATCAGGCAGAGTAAGCCCTTACTTTTTTAATGCTGGTTTGTTTAATACCGGTAAAGATTTAGCTAAGTTAGGTCGTTTTTATGCTTCTGCGCTTGCTGCAGAGGGTATTGAGTTTGATGTGTTGTTTGGGCCCGCTTATAAAGGGATACCAATTGCAACGGCAACGGCAATAGCGATGTCGAATAGTTTTGGCGAAGACATACCCTATTGTTTTAATCGCAAAGAAGCCAAAGCTCACGGCGAAGGCGGCACGTTAGTTGGCAGCGAGCTGAGCGGTCGTATTATGCTAATAGACGATGTGATTACTGCGGGTACCGCTATTCGCGAGTCTATGGAAATCATAGAAGCTAACAATGCGAGTTTAGCTGGCGTATTGATTGCGCTAGACCGTCAAGAAAAAGGCCAAGGCGAACTGTCGGCTGTACAAGAAGTTGAGCGCGATTACGCGACCAAAGTATTCTCGATTGTGACACTTGCTGATGTGGTTGAGTACTTGAGCAACTATCAAGACAATAAGGCCGCGATTGAGTCAATCAATCGTTATCGCGATACTTATGGTATTTAATGTGCGGTGGTCATTAAAGTGCGCGCCAGGGCTTACTTTGTGGAAGATATGAATCAGCCTTTAAAGTCGCCTTTTGACCAAGCGGATCATACCTTGGATGCCCTCGGGTTACGTTGCCCCGAACCTGTGATGATGGTGCGCCTACAAGTACGTAAAATGCAAGACGGAGAGTCTCTGACGATTATCGCAGACGACCCAGCAACTACTCGCGATATTCCTAGTTTTTGTCGCTTTATGTCGCACACACTTGTGACGAGTCAAACAGATACATTGCCTTATACATACCTAATCAAGAAAGGCGAGTAGTTAACTAAGTCGACAAAACCACTTCATTCCCATAAGAACCACGTTATTCCCGCTCAATCTGCGTCATTCCCGCGAAGGCGGGATGACGGATATCTTCAAACTACTCTTCTGGCTTCATAAACTTCAGCGTCCAGCGGTCGGTATTGCCCGACACTGAACGTGCGCCAACTTCGTATTCAAGCTCATCGTCTTCTTTGTAATGAAGGGTAGAGTAATCAACCAATACAAAGCCTGCATCTTGAATTTCTTTAATTGCTTTAACGGGGTCCATGCGGCGGCGATTGCTGTCGGTCATAGGCTCCATATGACGAGCTGTGTGATCTACCACACCATAAATGCCACCTGGCTTTAATGCGTCAAAGGCGAGCTTGTTCATCGCCGCGCGGCCATCATCATTAAAGTTATGATAATTTCTAAAAGTAAGCACCATGTCAACGTTGGTTACGCCTAAGCTTGAAGCTTCAAGGTTATAAAAACGAGAGCCAGCAGGCCGAGCAAGCTTTGCATCTTTAGCAACAACGCTCATGCGTTCGAAACCTGGAAGTTCGGATAAATTATTTTCAATACGGCCTGTGCCAATGGCACCGTAATAATTACCTCTTTCATTCAATACAGGTACAAGAAGCTTAGTATACCAACCTCCACCCGGAATCATCTCAACCACTGTCATATCGTCTTTAAGACCAAAAAAGGCTAGGGTTTCTTGAGGTTTGCGATTGCGGTCGCGCTCAATTTCGGCGGCGCTGCGCACATCTGAGGCCATCGCGGCTTTGAGTTTTTCGCTAACGTCGGCAACGCTAGAAAAGCTCGCGACACTTAAGCAACACGCCACTGTGATATTGATGAGGGTTTTCATAGTATGAGTCCTTTTTATCATTTAGGTGTAAATCTTTAAGGCTGAAATAATAGCGCGTAGCACCTAGTTACTTAGCCAAATGTTAAAAGCGATAATCGTGAGTACAGCAAAAGTGCCTACTAATGCCGCCTGCCATTTGTACTTGCGTATGAGTTTTTCGGTTTTATCACCAAAATAGTAGACTAATACAGCCAGCCCAAAATAGCGAATAACTCGGCTAGTGGCTACGGCAAGCATATACAAAAACAGGGAGTATTTAGACAAACCTGCTGCGAGCATGGCAATTTGAAGGGGCACCGGAGTCACCCCTGTACTAAAGATAAACCAGAATCCGTTGACTCTCATCGATTCTTCAAATTTATCAATTTGTGCCTGGCTAGCAACATATTGTGTAATGAGGTCTTGCAGTTGGTCAAAAACAAAATAGCCAATGCCATAGCCCACTAAAGCACCAAGTAGGCAACCGAGCGTAGTAATGCCGGCAATAAGCCATAGCTTCTCGCGACGGCTTTGCATTAAAGGAACGAGTAGAGTTTCTAAGGGAATAGGCACTACCGTCGACTCTAAAAAAGACGCAATACCAATACCGGTAAGCATCTTTTTAGAGTAGATGAGTTTTTTCGCGCGCTTCTTTATGCGCTTTTTAAGCGACATCCAATGCTTGCCTGTGTCAATTTAGTTAGCGGTTTAAAATCTCAAACTACTCGGTAATATGTTTGAAAACCGTGCCATCTTTCATGACAAACTTGACGTCTTGTAATAACTCAATGTTGTCGATTGGATTGCCCTTAACCGCAACCAAGTCGGCTAATTTGCCTGCTTCAACAGTACCGAGTTTATCATCGATTTTAAGCAGTTTAGCCGTGTTTAAAGTGGCTGAGCGAATGCTATCCATTTCTGACATTCCGGCTTCTACCATTAGCGCAAATTCTTGTGCATTGTCACCATGCGCTGATACGCCAGAGTCGGTGCCAAAGGCAATTTGCACGCCGTTAGCGTGAGCGCGCGAAAACGTGCCTTGTATAAGTGGACCAATTGCGGCTGCTTTAGGCCTTACGATAGCTGGGAAGAAGCCGTCAATTTTTGCTTTTTCAGCCACAAAGTTGCCCGCTAAAATAGTCGGTACATAGTAAACTTCGTGCTTACGCATCAGCTTAAAAATTTCGTCGTCCATATAAGTGCCATGTTCGATAGAATCAACACCCGCTAATATAGCGCGCTTCATGCCTTCTCTGCCGTGAGCATGCACTGCTACTGTCATTTCGTAATCTTTAGCGGTTTGCACTATGGCTTCTAATTCGTCGGCCATAAACTGGGGGTTACGGCCGTTTTTCGCTACCGACAGCACGCCGCCGGTTCCTGTTATCTTAATCAGGTCAGCACCGTCTTTGTAGCGCTGCCTAACAGCTTGGCGAGCTTCAGCGACACCGTTAATAACGCCGTCTTTAGGGCCCGGGTTGCCCATAATACGACTGCTAAATGAGTTGGTTGGGTCAGCATGGCCGCCGGTTGTCGCGATTGACTTTGCTGAAGTATAAATGCGAGGCCCTGGAACGGTGCCAGCATTAATGGCGTTGCGAAGAGCGACGGTCTCGTTAAAGTTGTCACCGAGGTTACGCACGGTTGTAAAGCCAGCCATAAGCGTAATTTCTGCATAGTTAACGGCACCAATGGCGTAATCGGCTTCGTTGTTAGTGAAGCGTTTCATGTAGCCAGCGGGCCCAGAGTTTTGGTAAGACAAATGGGTGTGCATGTCCATTAGTCCCGGCATTAGGGTATGGCCCGTTAAATCGATAAATGTATCACCCTCTTCACCTTCGTCTTTGCCGTCAATAATATTAATGATTTTATTATTTTCTACGATAACAGTTTTATCAGAATGTACTTTTGAGTCAGCACTAGTGATGAGTGTTGAGGCGAAAATGTGGGTATCGGCGATGGCATCGCTGATTAAGCCAAGTTGCAGTGAAGAAGCGAGCAATAAGCTACCTGAAACCGTCTTAACACGGGCTGTAAAAGTTTGTTTTGTTTTCATTATTATAACCTTCAAATGTGATGCCATTACAATAGGTTAATATTGCGAGCAAATCAAAACTTTCAGCGTGTTTTGTGTCAGAGTCAGCAAAAATAAAACGCTGACATAGCATAGCTATCCTTCAAAAGTACTGAAAGCCATTAAATAAGATTTTGGAAAGTTATTAATATGCGTCGTAATCAACAAATCATCGATAATGAAGTCACCTTTAAAGCGACAGAGGAGCTCGTATCCACCACTGATAAGCGCGGAATAATTACTTACGCCAACAAGGTATTTTGTGATGTTGCAGGTTACGAACGTGACGAAATAGTCGGGAAAAACCACAATATTGTGCGTCACCCCGATATGCCAAAAGCGGCATTTAAAGACATGTGGGAGCATTTAGAAGCGGGCCGTTCATGGCAAGGGATCGTTAAAAACTTATGTAAGGACGGCAGCTACTATTGGGTTGATGCTTTTGTGACGCCTATTTATGAAGGCAGTGAGTTAATTGGCTATCAGTCGGTCAGAGTTAAGCCGCAAGCTGAGCAAATTGAGAGAGCGCGAGAGTTTTACGAGGCCATAAATAGTGGGAAAACAGCAAGAACAAAAGAGTTTTCTTATGTGCAAAAAGCGTCTTTGTACACACTTTCCACTCTATTAATGGCTGTTTATGCGTCTTTTGCTACCGACTGGTTTGCGGGCTTTGCCATAGCGCTAGTCAGCTTACTAGGCTTGGTTATTTTTAAAACAGAACTCATTCAAACCCCGTTGCTAGCAAAAAGCTTAAAAGACGAATACGACAGTGTAAGCCGATTTGTATTAGCAGGCAGAGGCACCAAGGGAATCGTGCATTTTCATATCGGTTTGCAAAAAGCGATGCAGCGAACCATTTTAGGTAGAACGTCTGATGCAGCAAATGAGCTTTCTAAAGTAGTTGAAGACACCTTAAAAATTGCCCACATCACCACTCAAGGTATTATGCAGCAGCAACAAGAGATGCAGCAAATTACGCATTCGATAGATAGTATGAGCAGTGGCAGCAAACGAGTTGCCGAAAATACCCAGCAAACTAATAACACGATGCACGAAACTAATGAACAGTGTGCGCAAGCGAAAACCTTAATCATTGATGGTCGAGAAGGTGTGAGCGGTCTGTCGTCTATGGTTGAGCAAGCTGCATCTATTGCCGATGAGTTAATGACCGCGTCTGACAATGTAGCCCAAACCATTGGCGAAATTGAATCTATTGCTGACCAAACAAATCTACTTGCTCTCAATGCGGCGATAGAAGCTGCAAGAGCAGGGGAAAGCGGCAGAGGGTTCTCGGTAGTCGCTGACGAAGTTAGGGCTTTATCAACGCGGACTCAAGAGTCGGCTGCAAAAACAATCGCCAGTACTCAGGCGATGCGGTCTACTTTGCAAGAGTGGGTGGGTAAAATGCATGATTCGCGCGACTCCGCTAACAAAAGTGCGGCTCAAGCAAATGAGTCTGCTGAGTCAATTGCTCAGGTTTACAATCGTATCGCAGAAATATCTGACTTATTGAACGGTATTGTGCGTGCAAGTGAGGAGCAAGAACAAGCTTGCAATACCGTAAACAGTAATGTGCATACCATATTTGAAGTTGCAAACAATAACGCAGAGCTAGCACGCAAAATGGAAGGTAACGCTGAGAGTTTAGACACTAATATTAAGATGTTGGCTGGTCTGCACAGTACCTTCAAAAATCATTAAGTGCTGTGCAATAAATTATTCGACTAAGCGGCCAATACAAAACTCATAGTCACCGCTTTGTAGGGTAAACACTATTGCGCCATCCTTGCTACGCTTTTCAGTGGCTTGCTCAAACCACCGGTACAAAACATTTTGATGGACTCGTGCCCACAGGTTTCTGCGTATATGACAATACGGAAGCCAATTTCCTTCAAACTCTCTAAGTTCAACAGGGTGCTCTTGTGAAATTGTTACTTGATCCCCAACCTGTGTGTTTATTATAAACTGCGGTTTTTTGTTTTCTTGACTTCCGACCATGTGCTCATCAATAACAACAAACGGGACGTCTTCGACACGAATGCCTATTTTCTCGACTGGCGTGACTAAAAAGTAATCCTCACCCTCTCGTTTAATGACACTCGACAGCAGTTTTACGAGCTTTGCGCGGGTAAAGGGAGTGCCTTCATGCCACCACTGCCCACTGCGTTTTATAACAAGATTCATGTCGCCACAAAACTCAGGATTCCATTGGTCGACAGGCGGTGAGGCCGAACCTGCGCCGGCCTCACTAATTTGCGCTTGCAGTTGAGCGATATCCACGGCTTAGTTTTGGGCCTCAATTTCATCTTTTAATTCGCGAAGTACTTCTTTAATACGACGCATGTTTTCAGGGCCTGTGCGTAAAAGTTGTTTTTGCGGCGCAGATAAGGCCTCTAACTTCGGATCTTTAAACTTGTACATCACGCTTTCGCTATACACTTCTATGGGTACCGGCACCTGCGGTGTATCAAGCAGCTCGTCGATAGCGCGTAAAAGGCTGTTGTCAAAGTCAGCGCCCGGTCGGCTTATTTCGGCGAACTTTTCCTCTATCACCTCGCGGTAGTTTTCATAAACGGTAAGTAGTTCGTCGGTTTCCAGTGACTCGAGAGCTTCAACATAAGGCGTATAACGCTGAAAGCTTGTGCGGTCAATCCATATTCTGTCGGCCTGATTATAGGTTTTGAAGGTCTCCTCTGGCGGCACAACAAAGGTGTCTTTGGGGGATAGATTGGCTTGTGCCAAATTGTGCACATTAATTACAAACTTTTGAATTAGTCCATCGTTAACTAGAAATTTGCCAAAGGTAGGCGAGTTTGCAACAGCAAGTAGTGCAGTTTTCACTGTCGCATCACTGGTATCAAGCGGTACTTCCACTTCGACCTCTTCGGCCTCAAATTCTTCGATTTCCATGCCGGGGTTGATTACAGTTTCGGTAGGTTGCGGTATCGATTGGAATACTTCTGGCTCAACCATATCGGTTATACCCAACTCTTCGGCTGCTTGCGCTACTGGCTCTGGGCTGCTCGTGGTCGGCGATTGCTCAACTTGTATAGGCACGCTTGTTTCTTGGGGTTTTTCACTTGGCCAAAACATTACCCCCAGTAAGATTACAAACAGAACACCGGCGGCAATAAGATACGGTTTCATTTGTTGTAGCTGGGTCGGTTCGTTCGACATTTGTTTCTCCTGTTTTATAAACGGACAAGCCTATTATACACATAGTGTTGACCTTTTATTTTTCAATTAATTCGATAAAAATTTAGGTGTTTGGCTTAGTTCGTTTTATTCGTGCATGCCTGAACCCAAGCGCAAGTTGTGCGTATACATAGACTCAAACGAGCCCATAAAAGTCATATGGCATGCGGTAGCAGCCATTTTTCAAGCCTAAGTTGAGCCTAAGTTGAGAGTAAAATGCACAAATTTGATATCGCCTTAATCCGCAGCAAGCCACTCGAGATTGATACCCTTGAAGTGCAATCTTTTGAAATGAACGTTTATCTAATAAAGCTTACACAAGGCGAACAGTCTGGCTTTGTATATGACGCTCAAGACAAACCCATGCGCTTTAGCAGTTCGCAGCAAATAAGAGATGTGTTTGAACATTGCACTGTGCACAATGCCGTTATGGTGCACGACTCCCCGTATGACGAGATGATAGGCAACCCTAATAAGGCTGAACAGCCTATGGCAATGCCGTTTTCGATGCAGCAGCCTTACTAAC
>CAZXTD010000166.1:0-9000 GCA_964643575.1 uncultured Glaciecola sp.
GCGCTACTGTACCCAAACCTTCTAGACCTGGCACTCCCTGAATAGGAGCCCCTGATACTGCCGTTTCAACATACAAATTTTGTCCAATTGGCTGTAAACCTACTGGGTTGATAAAATCAGCTAAGTTTATTTGACCCAATACTTGAGGCTCTGCCTGACCACGCAATTGGGCTGATACTTCTCCGTCTTGAGAAATGGTCACTTGCTGCGCATCTGGCGGGAGCGTAATGACAGGCTGTAAAACAAAACCGGCACCTGGGGTCACCATTTGGCCTTGATCATTAAGGGTGAATTGACCATTTCGCGTGTATGATGCGCTACCATCTGGCATTTGAATCTCAAAGAAACCGCGCCCCTGTATTGACATGTCCAATGCATTTTCGGTGGTCAATAGATTGCCTTGAGTGTGCATTTTTTGTGTGGCAACGACTTTTGAACCCGCACCTAGCATTAAACCAGAAGGCAGTTCAGTATCAGCAGATGAACGACCACCTGGCTGATTAATGTTTTGATATAGCAAGTCTTCAAACACTGCACGGTCTTTTTTAAAGCCGATAGTACTAGCGTTAGCCAAGTTGTTAGACACAACCGACACATCAGTTTGTGCCGCGTCCAATCCTGTTTTACTTATCCATAGAGCTGGATGCATAAATTCAACCTCCGCAGACTAAGTCTGCCATTTATAGCGTTAGATTATTCTGAGTAACATATTGCCGCGCATTGCTAGTGTGTCGGCTTTTTTCATGAGTTTTACTTGCATTTCGTAATGGCGCTGCAAACTGATCATGTTGACCATTTCATCAACCGCGTTCACGTTTGAGCCTTCAAGCATGCCTGCGCGCACGTTGACGGTAATATCTTGTTCTGCGAGCTCACCGCTTTTAAGCGCAAATAAACCGTCCTCTCGCCGACGCATTTGGTCATAAGGCGGGTTCACCATTTTTAAGCGCCCTACTTCTTCAATTGCATTCTCAGGCGCGCCCTGCAAACGAGCAGAAATAGTACCGTCACCGGCGATGGTAATGTTGTTTATAGGAACAGGTAAAAATAGAGGGCCATTGTCTCCAAGTACTAAATTTCCTTTAGAATCTTGAAGCGCTCCATCTGCGGTCATGGTAAAACCGCCAGACCGAGTGTAGGCTTCTTCACCCAATTCAGTTTGCACACTAAACCAACCGTCTCCTTGCACTGCAACATCGAGCGGACGGTCGGTAGTGATCATAGGACCACCTTCATAGTTATTGCTTGGACTTTCGGTCATGCTAAACACACGGCTTGCAAAACCATCACCAAACGCTGGCATTGCGCGAGCTTGTTCGAGCTGCGCTTTAAAACCATTAGTTTGTGCATTCGCGAGGTTATTCGCACGTACACCGGTGGCAAGTAAATCTTGTTTAGCACCACTTGCGGCGATGTATAAAAACTTATCCATTATGTAAGTCCTAAGTCGCGGCCTAATTTATTAAGCGAGCGATAATGAGTTAGCTTACGGATAATTTTGCAAGTAATATGCCAATAAAACCCGCACAACTAAATTACAGGTATGATGTTGTTTTATATGGATTTTATGATTAGAAATGCGGCAACGAAAAGCGGCAATTAATTTCCTATTTGATGCCGTGCTAAGGACTAGCATGACCGCAAATAATACAACTGGAGAGGTGGGGCTTTAGGCGCCCATAAAGTAATTAGCGCCTAAAGCCTCTCTCTATCTAATCTGTAGGATAGTCTGATTTAACTGGTTGTTGACTTCAAGTGCTCTTGAATTCGCTTGAAAGTTTCGCTGCGCGATAATCATGTCGATAAGCTCAGTCGTCAAATTAACGTTGGCTTGCTCTAGTGCTGACGAGTTAATGTCACCAAAAGTACCTGTAGTGGCTTCACCTGCCAATGCTTCGCCAGATAAAATACTTTCTTTCCACTGGGTTGAGCTTTGCTGCGTCAAACCTTGTTCATTTGAGAAGCGAACTAAGGCAACACGAACAATCGGTTCAGATGTACCATTTGAGAAAGTGGCTCGCACTAAACCATCGGGAGATATATCGATGCCCGTTAACCGGCCTACTGGTAAACCATCCTGCTCTAGGGATGTTACTTCAAATGCGGAAGCAAACTGAGTAGGTTCATTCGGATCGGCGCCTAGCGTATCCAAGTTAAAGTCGATTGCAATTTGTTGTGTTGGATCAGAACCATTTGCTAGCACTAAGCCTCCAAGGGGTTCTGTCGAAAACTTCCCGTCTGGCTGAGGTAAACCGTCGGCCGACTCTATTCGAGTAAAGTCACCGCCGTCACTAAAAACAATCTTAGCTGCGGTTACCTCATTTCCTGTATTGGTGCCTAGTGCATTAACAGCGGTAAGAGGGTCTGCATCAGAACCGTCTGAATTGGTTACGTCTACCAACTGATCATCAACGGCAGTTACCACATACCATTCATTCACTGCCGTAGGGTCATTGTCTTTAAGAAAGTAATAGGTCATTACATGGCTATCGCCTAATGAATCATAAACAGTAACCGATGTTGCAGCGTTATAGGTAAGTGGGTCGGTCGGGTCAAAATCGCCAGGTGGTTTGGCTTGTGATCCCGCTGGTAAGTTAAACCTTACGTCAACCTCTGTGGTTTGCTGCGGAGAACCTGATGAATCAGGAATACGCACAGGCTCTGTTGTACTCAATGCAACGGAAGCCGACGTGCCATCGTTGTTAACAGGAAACCCTAAAAGATTATCGCCGTTAGAATTAACCACAAAGTTATCGGAATCAAGCTTAAATTGCCCTGCTCGGGTAAACGAAAAATCTCGTGATGTGATTTCGGGCACCGTCGCAAAAAAACCATTGCCGGTAATCGCTAAATCAAGGGCATTGTTTGTAAAACTCAAGCTGCCTTGCGAAAATTGCTGTGATACTTCTTGCGTGAGTACACCGTCACCCACTTTTGTTTTTCCTCTGTCTAGCACAGAAGCCGCTTAAAAGTCACCAAACACGGCTCGTGGCTCTTTAAAACCGACCGTATTAACGTTTGCAATATTGTTTGCCGTCGTATCGAGGTCTTTTTGTGACGCAGATACACCACTGAGGGCTATATTAAATGACATATTAAAACTCCTATGAATTACCGATTTGTATGACGTCGTCTAACTTAATGCTGACATCACCATCTAGATTGAGCACCACACCCGCGCCAGAGCCCGATAGGCTAACACTGTCTACGTGTCGGTTTATTGCGGTAGGTAAGGCAGTTGCCTCGCCAAATACTTTCCCTTGCACGGTGACGGCGTAATCACCTGGGGGCAATAAATTGCCGGCACCGTCGGTACCGTCCCAATTAAATTCAATATTGCCGGCAGCTTGCGTACCAATGTCGTAGGTTCGAACAACTTCACCTGCGGTATTTTGAATAGTAATTTGGGTTTCTTGTGAGGTTTGCTCGTTAATAATAACGCCGCTTAAGCCCCTGCCCGCCTCAGCCTGATAACCTACGTTGCCGGTTACCAATACACTTTGTCCAATTAGGCTCGATGCCTGTAGGGCTTGGTTGCTGGTCATTGAAGAGGCAAAGCTTTCAAATTTTTCATTGAGTTGAGAAATACCGTCAGCAGTGGTGAAAGATGTCATTTGCGCGACCAGCTGGTCGTTGTCAACCGGTTTTGTTGGGTCCTGATTCGCAAGCTGCTCAGTCAACAAGGCAAAAAAGTCTTCCTGCTTCAGTGTTTGTTCGGTCCCATCCGAAACCGGAATCGGCTCTTCTGTTTCCCAATATAAACCCGGATTTAACCCGTTTTGTGGTTGTATATTCATCGTTTATTCCTCAACCTTATCTCTATTAAGGGTGCAATATTAATTATTGCTGTTGTCCGAGCTGTAAAACTCTGCGGAAGATTCGTTTTGTCGTATCCGCGACTTGAACGTTAGTTTCGTAGCCTTTAGACGCCGACAGCATGTCTGCCATCTCTTCCACAATATTCACGTTAGGTTTATATATGTAGCCGTTTTCATCTGCCATCGGGTTGCCCGGTGCATATTCAATCTGTAAAGGCCTTTGGCTTTCTACAACACCTAACACGTTAACACCAATGCCTTTAGACTGATCTTGATTGGCTTGGTCAATTGCCGCACCAAATACAGGGTGACGAGCGCGGTAAGTGTCTTCATAGCTGCTGCTAACACTGTTAGCGTTGGCAATATTACTGGCGGTAGTGTTTAAGCGGACAGTTTCTGCCGCCATGCCAGTACCTGAAATATCCATAATATTAAATAAGCTCATGATTATGCTCCCCCGCTGCTAAGTGCTTTTTTCATGCCTTTAAACTTGCCATTAATTAACATCAGTCCAGCCTCGTAGCGCATACCTGTATTCAAAAAAGCATTACGTTCTGTTTGTGCGTCAACAGTGTTGCCATCACCCGTGTCAGGTTGTGTTGGCACTCTAAAATCGATTTCAGCCTGCAAACTGCTTTTGCCTTGCATGTGGTTTTCGTGAGTACGAACCAACTTTGACGAACCCGAAACATCGCGCTGAACCGCTTTCATCGCCTTCTGAAAGTCTAAGTCGCGTGCTTTGTAACCAGGCGTATTAGCATTTGCTAGGTTTCCTGAAATCACTTCAAGCTTATCAGTGCGAACTGCCAAAGCTTTTTGGTGAACGTTCATAAGTCTGTCTAAACTAATGGCCATATGCTTTTCTCTTGTTTCTTTTCTCGTGTTTGGTTTGTCTTTTTGCTTTATCGCTTTATGAAAGCGGCAAACAAATCACTGTTCAAACATCTTCTGAGTTGACTTACGAAAAGGTAGAGCAAGTGTTATGCCAGAAAGCTAGTAAACTTACTTATGAAGGGAAAAGAATTGAAATTGCGTGTAAGCGATTACGCTACAGCTTAGAATAATAAAGGCCTGAGTTGCCTGAAGTCATTTTAAACAATGACTCAGAACCGCTGATTGACTCAGCCGCACCTAAAAATAAAATACCCGATTGAGGCAAACAAGCGGCAAGCTTCGTCAGGATCTTATTTTTTTGATTGCCGTCAAAATAAATCAAAACATTCCGGCAAAAAACGATATCGAATTGACCAAGGCTAGAATAATCGTTTAGAAGATTAAAGCGCTTAAAGGTGATCATTTTTTTAAGAGATGGATCAATTTTGAAAGTGTGAGTCTCGTCCGCTTTGAAATATTTGTCTCTGTATTCTTTAGGCAAGCCCCTTCCTAAAGCCAACTCGTCATATTCGCCTGCTTGGGCCGATGCAATCATTTTGGCTGAATAGTCGGTTGCTACTATTTCAACACCGTTTGAAAATGCCATAGCGTTTTCGCGCATAAATTGATTTACAATCATTGCAATCGAATATGGCTCTTGCCCAGACGAGCATGCACTGCTCCAAATACGTAATTTACCATGCTGCTTATTTAGATTTTTTGCTTGTTCTAGCAGTCTCGGCAATATATCTTTTTTTAGCAATGCAAACGGGTATTCATCTCTAAACCAAAAAGTTTCATTGGTTGTCATTAGCTCGAGGCAGCGGTCAGTCAATTCTCGGTCTTGCATACTGGCAACCGTTGATAAAAAACGGTCGAAATCGTCAAACTTTTTTTCGCGTGCGACATTCGACAAACGACTTTTAACTAAATATTGCCGATTAGCGCCCAATAAAATGCCAAGCTTTTCATGCAAAAATCTTGAAAACGCAATATAAGACTGTTCCGATAGCGTATATTCCACAAGCGTTATTTGTCTTTTAGGTCAGTGAGAAGCCATTTTTGAACGGCTCCCGCAAGCTCGTCAGGATGAAACTTAGCGATAAAATCGTCCGCTCCCACCTTTGTTACCATTGCTTGGTTAAATACCCCGCTCAATGAAGTATGCAGTATTACCTGCAAACGACTGAGCTCTGGTGTATTTTTTATTTCTGCGGTGAGTGTATAGCCGTCCATCTCAGGCATTTCGATGTCCGATACGATAATGCCAACGCGGTCTGTAACGTCTCCCGTTTCAGCGGCAATCTCTTTAAGACGGTTTAAAGCCTCTAATCCATTTTTTGCCATTTCTATTTCTAGCCCCAAAGTACTCAAGGCTTTTTTAACTTGGTTTCGGGCGACCGACGAATCATCAGCAATAAAAATAATTTTTTCTTGATTCGTACCCACATCAACGTTGTCCGTAATTTCTTTACTCACGTCAGTATTTAGCGGTGAGATTTCATTCAGAATTTTTTCAACGTCTAAAATTTCGATAAGTTCTTTGTCGACTTCAGTCACTGCGGTTAAATAACTGGCTTGGCCTGCCCCTTTGGGTGGCGGCATAATCGAGTCCCAATTGGTATTAATAATACGTTCTACTGAGCCCACTAAAAAACCTTGAACAGAGCGATTGTATTCAGCAATGATAATAAAGGCGCTTTGCAAATCTTCAATCCGATTGCCGCCGGTTGCCATTGCCAAATCAATAACGGATATTGTTTGGCCTCGAATATGAGCAACGCCACGCACTAGCGGATTGAGCTTAGGCATAGACGTAAGCGGCGGACATTGAAGCACTTCGCGTACTTTAAACACATTAATCCCAAAGCGTTGGTTTGAGTTTAATCTGAATAATAATAATTCTAATCGGTTTTGACCCACCAACTGCGTGCGCTGATTAACCGAATCCATAATGCTTGACATGCGAACCCCCGAGTTTTAGGCATGAATGTTGCGTTGTAGAGCATAACTGAATTTATTGCTTGGCGTGCGCCAAAGATATGACGCACAACTGCCAAAAAATAATATATTTACCTTCCACGGCTTTATTTATGCTAGTTAGCAATGAATATTCCGGCAGTTCAAAGGCAAACGATTATGTTTACAACCAAATATACAAAGTTATCGGCTCAATACCGCATAGTCTTTACGTGTTTTTTAATTAGTTTTTTCTTTAGTATAAAAACCTATGCTACAAACAACACTTTGCATCAAGAATTGCAATCTCGTATTCATAGTTTTCTATTAAGTGAAATAGACGCCATGCCTGACCAAGATATTCGCATTAATGTTCGAAACATTGATAAGCGCATAGACGTTCCTTTTTGCCCAACGGGCTATCAATTTCATCACAATGGTTTATCTGCCAAACAGTCAAACGTTTCTATTAAGGTGAGTTGCGAGGCAAATGACTGGTATGTGTTTAGTCATGCCACTATTGCCGTCATGCAAGAAATTGTTGTTAGTAAAGACAACTTAAGCCCTGGTGTTTTGTTAGGCCCGAGTAATCTAGAAGTCATAGAAATAGATAAAAACCGTTTAAGAGGGTCAACCTTTAGTCATATAGAAGACATAAACGGCGCTAGATTAAAACGCCGCGTAAGAGCGGGTAACATCATTGACGGCAGAATGCTTTGCTTCGTTTGTAAAGGTGACCGCGTCACTATTGCAGCCATTAGTGGCGGTTTATCATTAAAGGTATATGGAGTGGCCGAGCAAGACGGTATTCTTGGCGATACTATACAAGTCAGAAATATTTCTTCCGATAAACTGATATTCGCAAAAATCGCAAGTACCTCTGAAGTTGAGATCAAAATTTAATTTAAAACAACTCATATTTTATATTTGTAATTAATCACTTATCTAATTTCGTTTAATTTAGGCACCTAATAATAATAGTTATTAATATGGTATGAGAGTTGCAACGCTTGAAGTGCAAAGAGAAAAAATACGTTTACGTATTAAAAAAGGTCCCAAAGTAGTCGATAACAAGATTATTGGCAGGGTAAATAGAATCGTCTTTATGCAATAAGCGCCATCAAGCACTTATATAAAAGCAAAGCGCGTTTGAAATTAGCCCAATAGTAGATGATTTGACTTAGGTAACAAAAAGCGACATTTTTTTGTCATTTTGTGTAAATTAAGCCTAAAGAAATGAAATCCATGGCCGATACCCATTACAGAGGTAATAATTGGTGGTAGGAAATTATGTCAATTAACAATATAAACAATGCAAATAAAACACAGCTTGATTCTGTAAAAGTTGCTCAGCAACAAACGCAAAGTCAAACTAACGGAACTAGCAGCCAAGCAGCAGCAAGTCAAACGGCTGCGCCTGCAAAGCAAGATTCCGTATCGCTCACTCAATCTGCGCAACAGTTGTCTAATGTGCAAAAGAAAGGTTCTGAAGCGCCAGTGAACCAAGAGAAAGTGGACCGCTTGAAAAAAGCCATCTCAGAAGGCGAATATAAAGTGAATCCGGAGATGCTTGCGAAGAAAATCGCAGTACTCGAGTCTCAAATTCTTGGCGTTAAAGCGTAATTTATTATGAAAACTAGTCTTGAAAATGCAATCGCGAAACAGCTTGATTATCTTCGAGACCTTAAATCTTTGCTAGAACAAGAATTACACTTGATAAGCTCACGCGAGCCCGAAACGCTTATGCAACTATTGCAGCAAAAGCAGGAATTACTCGACAACATAGAGTCACAAGACTCGGCCGTAGAGACATTGTATAGCCGTTCAAAAGAGCGCAATACTATTTCAGAGCTGTGCGAAGAACTCCTGCAAAACTGCAAGCAGGTGTTGTTCGAGTGCAAGTACCTGACACAAATTAATGCCAAGTCGGTGGAGCAAGGCCAACTTCGCTTAGTGCATTTGAGAAACTTTATGATGGAGCTACGAGCAAAAGAGTCGATGACATACGACCGCTCAGGGCGCACTCGTGGCGATAGCTCATCTAAAGGGATTAGCGCATAGCAAGTAATGTGTACCTCAGGTCATCAATAATCAAAAGCTTCCATCCGGAGGCTTTTTTTATGCTATCAAACTAGCATTATCAACACATAAGCCCAATAGTATCGAAGTAGTATCGTTATTCCCCAGAAGGCAGGAGCCTCCCAAAGCACCTAGTGAATTTAAAATAATTTACCGTTCTCAACTTCTTTAAGCCATTGTTGTTTGGAATTTACTAGCGAGGTTGTAGTTCATCACCTTCGTTAGGATGACGGCTATTTTGAATTTTCTAGCGAGTTGGGAGGGCCTCACC
>CAZXTD010000167.1:0-8897 GCA_964643575.1 uncultured Glaciecola sp.
TAGAAAAGTAAGCTATTGGTACGGTGCCAGAACAAAACAAGACATTTTTTATGACCAAGATTTGACCGAAATTAGTCGTCTTAACAAAAACTTCGACTTTCATATAGCTTTATCTGAGCCATCTCAAGATGACAGTTGGAGAGGTAAAACAGGGTTTATTCACAAGGTCTTAGAGGAAAACTACCTAAAAAAACACCCTCATCCAGCTGAGGTTGACTATTACTTATGTGGTCCACCCAAGATGATGGAAGCTACAAAACGCATGCTCGAATCTTATGGCGTACCGGAACACGCTATTTCGTGTGATGTATTTTAATCAAAAAGGAAACAGAACCATTAAAATGTTAAAAGACAAAATTTGGCTAGCAATGGCAGACGCCTGTTTTGATTCGACTGATATGACGGTATTGCAACGATTTGAATGGGCAAAACTTCATGGCTGTTTAAGCATTGAAGCTGGCGAAGCTGGCATTAATAACCCTCAAGCATATATTGAGGCTATGCAGCAAACTGGTTTATTTGTTCACGGTGTAAATGTATGGAATGAGGGTTCTAGTTATTTTGACAAAGCCATTGAATCAGCTAAGTTGTTAGGGGCCAGCTATATTACTCACCAAGCGCCTACACAAACCAACCGCGAGGCAGCATTGTCGTTAATAAAACAATGTCAACATCAGTGTTTTGTTAATGGGCTAGATTACTTGCTTGAAACCCATCGTTGGACTATTTCTGAGCGTTTAGATGATGTTCGCTACTATTTAGCACACAACCCAGAATTGAATATCCTTAGTGATATTAGTCATTATGTTCCTTTACTACACAAACAAGAAGCGTTTCATTTTTTGCACCCGCGCACCAAAGCCATGCATATTCGTGTTGCAATGCCAAATAATGTACAAGTAGAAATCGGTGAGCAAATGGAACATGAGGGCTGTGAACTCTTTGGTGCAATATGGACCGATTTACTTCGTGCAGGCTTCAGTGGCCCCGTGGTTGGAGAAATTATTCCGCATTATTTAACTTATCCGAAATACGACACGGTAGCAGACAATGTATTTGGGCTTAAACTATTCAAGCAAACAATTGAAAAAGCGGGCTTTAAATACAAACTTCAATTATCTACTGACAACACGGAGCTGCAATGAGCAATCAAATAAAATTTTTATCCATACTCATTTTTACGCTTTGCTTCAGCTCGGCCTGTGTTAACTCTCATATTCAGCGGCAAAGCCCTAGTTTGCACTATCACGTCGCCAAGACGGGGAGTGATAAGAATTTGGGCACAAAACAAGCCCCATTTCTTACTATTTCGCACGCTGCGAGTATCGCTCAAGCCGGAGATACTATTACAGTTTATGAAGGTGTTTACCGAGAACAAGTTGACCCTCCTCGCGCAGGTTTGTCATATCAACAGCCGATAACTTATCAAGCTGCGCCTGGTGAAAGTGTCACCATTATGGGCTCAGAGAATATCAAAGGTTGGCGACAAGTGTCTGATGATGTGTGGAAAGTCACCCTATCTAACCAGTTCTTTGGCGATTACAACCCGTATGAAGTGAAAATTGCAGGGGATTGGTTTATAGACAATGGCCGAGACCATCACACTGGGGCAGTATATGTAGATGGCCATTGGCTTTGGGAAGCACCTTCACTTGATTTATTGTTAGGTGATAAAGCAAGTTTGGAACTCCCAAAAAGTCAGTTGAAGTCATCAGACAATTTATTTCATTTAAAACATATTTCGATTGGTGAAGCCCGCTTTTACCAAGCAGCAGAAGCCTCAAATAGATACGGCACTTCACCATTTAAGAGTGAAGAGGGTGACGCACTGGTCGGTGATATTAGAGATGGACACTGGCTTCACTATAAACAAATAGATTTTAGTGAGGACGCAGGTTTTGCTAGAGTTTACGCTGCGGCAGATGGCACGCACTCTGATGGTGGTGTCGTCGAATTTCGTCTCAATCAACCCGACGGTAAATTAATTGCTAAGGTTTTAGTCAGACCTACGTCAAGCTGGCAAGATTTACGCACTTTTAGAAACGCCATAGATGAGGTGACAGGCATACACGACCTGTATCTTGTGTTTCGTAAGCCCACTGAGCAAAGCCTAGAAGAAGCCCAAATTCAAGTAACGAAAGAAAACGCAAAGTTAGCAAACAAAAATCTCTGGTTTGCCAACGTAACAAAACAAGAAACCACGATATATGCAGAGTTTCCAGGACTTGATCCCAATAAAAAGGGTATAGAGATAAATGTGAGAGAACGTCTTTTTTATCCCTCTCAACCTGGGATTAATTACATTACGGTACGTGGGTTTAAAATGCGTAATGCGGCAACCAACTGGAGTCCACCTACAGCACAACAAGTAGCGGCTCTTGGTACACATTGGAGCAAAGGTTGGAAGATAGAAAACAATGTGATCAGTTATTCTCGAAGCGCTTGTTTGTCCTTAGGTAAATATGGAGATGAGTTTGACAACAAGTCTGCCAACTCTGCAACAGGCTACATTTCAACAATTGAACGCGCCTTAAGCAAAGGGTGGAATAAAGAGAATATTGGTCATCACTACGTACATAATAATATTATTGAGCATTGTGAGCAGGCTGGTATTGTGGGTAGTTTAGGCGGCGCCTTTAGTCAAATATCTGGCAACAAATTGCGTCTAATCCATAAGCAAAAATTGTTTGATGGATATGAAATGGCTGCAATAAAACTGCATGCACCTATTGATACCGTTATAACAGGCAATCAAATTTCTGAATCACATCGAGGTATTTGGTTAGATTGGATGTCACAAGGAACTCGGGTTTCAAGCAATCTTTTTTATAATAACGATATGCAAGATCTTTGGCTAGAAGTTAATCATGGACCTGCCGTGGTCGACAATAATATTTTGTTATCCAAAACCGCTATAGAAGATTGGTCACAAGGCACTGCTTTTGTGCACAATTTAATTGCAGGAAACGTGGTTTCCCGCCCAGTTCCTGAGCGCAGTACACCTTTTCATTTCGCTCATTCAACGGCGATTGCAGGCGTCAATAATATCATGGGCGGTGATAACCGATACTATAACAACCTTTTTGTGAATTCGGACCTTTCTTCTTACAAAAGTGGTATGGCAAATTATACAAACGGGAACGTCTTTATAGAGCAAGCGCAAAGCATAAAATTTGAGAATGACACCTTGATTTTCTCTAGCAGCGCCAATGAAAAGATAAGGATGATGCCGATTGAGCTTATAGATTCAAACACACTCGGATTAAGTAAAATCGCCGAGTTACCTTACTTGCAATCGGATGGTCGCCTTTTGAAATTGAACACAGACTTTTGGGGCCAATACCGTTCTGCAAATAACTCCTTGCCAGGCCCATTTGACAAGATTGAAAACGAAAAAATCGGACTTCAAAAATAGACGCAACTTATTATAAATAAAGTAAAGTATCTCAAAACCCCAGCAAATAAAGTAATAGCAATACAACCGAGATACTATCTATCGCTATCGTTAAAAAATAAGGCGGACCGGTAACCTTCCAATTAGATGCTATCGTCAACAAAAAGAGAGCCTTGCCTACTACCGCCGCTACAACGACCGGAATTCTGAGCGTTTCATCAAATGACGCCCAAATCATCAGCATACCAATAATAGCGATTGGTATGCCGCTTGAACGCGCAAGAAATAATGCATAAGGATCAGTAATTTCTTTCTTAAAAAACATAGAAAGTACGTATTTAGGAGCGATAGCCTGCAATATCATACTCGTTGTAATGACGCCTAAAACGACTAAGATTAAGTCGATATGTGTGTTTATCATATGAATTCCTTGATTTGTACATATCCTGGTGATGGTGAGCACTCATTTTTTGGTTTCAACGTCAACACTTAATCCTCACAGCATTCAGTTTTACTAGTAATAACCAAACCTGTTGAGTGATTAATTCGTTGGCATCAAATACACTTCTCGAACATTATTGCGTGGATTAGCGTTTACAGCATAAATTACTGCTTCAGCAACGTCCAAAGGGTCTAACTTATCAGGCTTTGCTTGGTCAAAAAATGGCGTATTGACCATACCGGGACAAATAGTTGTGCAACGTCCACCCCACTGCGCCATTTCTTCTGCGAGGTTTATACCAAACCCATATGCAAACCATTTTGACGAACTATAAATCGAACCTACGTGAGAGGTTCGGCCAGCGACTGAACTAGTTAATACAAAATGACCTTTTTGTGTACGCAAGTAAGGCAAGGTTAGCTTGGCTGTCCACATTAATGCGTTTACATTAATATCAATCACTTTTTTCCACTCATGTGGGTCACCAAATTCGGTACCTGGCTGCGAAACTCCCGTGCCGGCATTAGCAAAAACAACATCTAATTTACCCCAACGCGCTACACCATTTTCAACAACGGTTTTTAGTTGTTCAATATCTGATGCGTCTGCGGCCTTGTACACCGCATTTTCGTTGCCAATTTCCTCAGCAAGTTCTTTGAGTAAGTTTTCTCTGCGTCCGGTTAGTATCAATTTCATGCCTTCTGAGGCAGCCTGAATGGCTGTGGCTCGTCCTATGCCGCTTGTTGCACCCGTTATTAGCATTACTTTGTTTGTCATCGTTTATCCTATTTTATTAATCAGAACGCATGTATGATAGACTTCTTCGTAAATATTGATAATAGAGTAATTTTGCAAATGATTATTGCATATTAGCAAAAGCTAATGTGCTTCAACGTCTACTAAGTCTAGTTGTAGTAATGAATCGACCACTAGCCCCTTTGCGTTGTAGATAAGTGCAGCTTCTGTTACTTGCTCATTTTTGCTTTAACAATACTAGTACTACTATCATGAAAATGATTTAGAAGCCGATAAGCTTGCAGCGTTGACAATAAATTTCGCCCCAACTATGAGAGTTTGCGAATACAAACGAGAGCAGTGCCTAAAGTGCGACTAATTCATCGTCATATAAAGCATGATAAAAAACTACAATTGACCTTTTACCTTACCTTGTTTGGTAGCCTGTTTCTTGCCTTTTTCACCGTTATCAGTTTTACAAATAATAACAGCGCGTCGTATGTTTTATTTGTCGCCCTAGTGATTGGCTTTATCAACTTGTGGATACTGACCTCCCCATACAAACGCTTTGCCAGCATCAACTTAGCCGGAATTGTCTGCATAATTACTTTTAGTCTGATTATTCTCGGCGGACACAAAGGTACAGGCTATTTTTGGACTTTTCCCAACATCACTATTGCAATTGCAGTGCTTAGTGTTAGGCAAGGTATTTGGTATTCCGTCATTTCTTTTTCTGGCTGTACAATAATTATGTTTATGTTTCATGGTTATGAAGGAGTGCGCAGTTATGAACCCGATGTTGCCGTAAGGTTCTTAATGGCGTCTGCAGCACTTCATGTCATGTCATTGGTACTAATGAATATACAAGAAAAGACTGACTCCTTGCTGCAGAAGAAAATGGTGACTGATGATCTAACTGGCTTGTATAATCGCAGCGTATTACAAGATGAACGTCCTGAGCTAGCAAAGTGTCTTCAGTCGTCAGAAGACAGCTATGTACTGCTACTCGATGTTGACCATTTCAAAAGAATTAACGACACATATGGACATGCTATCGGTGACGAAGTGCTGAAATGCTTGGCCGATATTTTGCTTAGCGAAAGCTGTGAAAGCGATTTAGTCATCCGTTGGGGTGGTGAAGAATTTTTAGTGATTTTACAATATTGTAGCTACCGAGATGCCATGGATAGAGCTGAGAAGATAAGAAAAAGCGTTGAAAGCTGCGCCGTTCTTTCTGCCTTAGCAGAGCAAGCTGTTACCATCAGTATTGGTGTTGCAAAGTTAATTAAAACGCAAGATTTGCATGATTCACTAGTAATGGCCGACGAAAACCTTTACAAGGCTAAAGAATTGGGCCGAAATCAGGTCGTCGGGTAGCCCATTTTAAAAAACAGGCGAATTATATTTTGCAGTGGTTAAGCGCCAATTGCAGATTATCCGTTGAGTATGAGAAAAGAGTGATGTATTGCCATGTTTTACTGCGATACGATGACCAGTCAATTGAGATGATTAAAAGCAACTAAATGATCTTGAAAAAAGCGAACAAGGTATTAAATCTACCTTGAGCAGATGATTATGGCACGATGTATATAATGTTCGTAACGAGCGATTAACGAAGCTCGACCACGAAGTAAATTGTAATTATTTTACGGGTGCGTTCGCTCAATTAAATAATCAGGCACCAACAAAGGGTTTTTAGGTAGGTGTGATTGAACTCTCCTGCACCACTTGACTATTTTTTCATGCTGTAAATATTGAGATTTGCCATGCATACCCATTAAATAACCAGACACAATTAGTGGATATGCTGAAAAATCTGCTAAAGAAGGTTCAGGTAACCCACCCAAAAATGGACCCTTTCCAAGATGAGTTAGCATTTCGTTAGCGAGTCGTTTATGCATTTCAATAGGTGATTCGCTAGGGTCTAGTTTATTGACCATATCCAAAATAAAAGGCGCGCGGCGAACGAAGATTGGCCAGAGTTTTCTGACAAGCCAAGGTAGAGGCGAAGCGTCATTGACAGCGCGCGACAATATCCAGCCGTTTCTAATCGCATTTATCCCGCTTTCCCATTCAACGGCAGCCCTAAACCTTGCTGGAATAAGCATATTGCTTACCCATGCATCTATAGCCATTATCTGGACTCTTTCGATTTCAGAGCTGCCTAATAAGGGCCTATCTGGAAAGCGTTCATCCAACCATATCCCTAGTGGACTGGAATCCTTGCGCCATTCATCGCCAATTTCCATGACTGGCACTTGTTTTTGTCCCGTAAACTTAATCTCCTTGCTATGTATAGGATTAACAGGCACGAACTCAAAAGGAAGTTGTTTGTAATTTAAGTAACATGCGACTTTCATCACATAGGGGCTGGTAGGATAACCATAAAGCTTGATTGGTGGTGGAAGGCTGTTCATTAGTTCCCTCTTTATTACTTTATAAATGTCAGAAGCATACAGTTTACATGCGTAAATACAAAGCAAACGGTCGTTTGAGTATTGAAATCGCTAATACTGGTGCATTGGATAATATCGGAAAGGCGGTGAAAAGCGCTATTGGTGCAGAAAATGGGAAACCAGAGCGCGTATGCCTCCACCATGAAATAGCGATTTAGTTTGATTCTGGCTATTTGCGATCTGCACAACAGTGTCCGATTGTGAACACTTCCTCAAAAGAGTGCTCATAAGTGAACAGTTTTCGTTTTTACACTCATCATTAATTAAGTCTATATCATTGTATTTATTACACTTAATTTATTTCACAAGCTTGGCACATTTCGTGTAATACCTATCCATGTCTCTTGTACAACTTTAGGTAACTTTAACCGCTATGGACCGCCCTTTATCAAACCAAGCACGCAATAAACAAAAGCTGAGCGTATGGTCAAAAGTATCATTTGCCGTGATGTCGATTGTTTTGTTTGCCTACACTGTTAATTGGTTTTTTACGCCATCAATTAAGCGCTCGACGCTTCGCACTGCAATTGTGTCTACTGAAGACTTAACGGTTACTATTAACGCAGGTGGGTTAGTCGTACCAATGATTGAAGAAACCATTACTAGCGAAATTGCAAGCCAAGTAAAGCAAGTCAATGTAGAGCCCGGCCAAAACGTGCAAAAAGGTGATGTGCTGTTAGAGCTCGACACACAAAAAGTGCGTCTCGAGATAGACAACATACAAGAAAAGATTGCCCTTAAAGATAGTCAAATTAACTCGCAAAAAGTCACTACAAATAAAGCTCTAAATGAGCTAAACAGCCAATTAGAATTACTCAGCGTCGATTTAGAAAGCAGAGAAACCCGCAAAGAAAAATTAGACAGGCTTCGCACAGTCGGGGCATTCTCAAGTCAAGACCTACTCGAGGCCCAACTGAATGTAAAAAGAACACTTATCGAGATACGTCAGCTTGAACAGGCTAAACTCGATGTTCAATCAAGCGGTCAAGCACAGGTCGATACGCTTGCGCTAGAAAAGAATATATTGCTTAAAGCGCTTAAAGAGCAGCAACGTCTAGAACAAGCCGCATTCGTAACCGCCCCTCGCAGCGGCAGCATAAGCTGGCTTAATCAAGAGGACGGCAGCAGCGTAATTGCTGGCCAAGCCCTTGCAAGAATTATTGATGACTCTCAATACAAAATCGAAGCAACGCTTTCAGATTTTTACGCCTCTCAACTCGTGCCAAATATGCGCGCGACAATACGTTATCAAGACCAAGTGATTATGGGCCGACTTGTTCAGCAAACGCCAACTATTGAAAATGGCGTAATGAAGCTTTCCGTTGTGCTTGATACACCAAACATTGTGACACTAAAGAATAACCTGCGAGTGGATGTAGGCTTAATTACCAATAAGGTAGAAGACAGTTTAGCGCTTAGCAAGGGACCGTATGTGTCAGGGCGAGGTATTCACAATGTGTTTGTGATAAGAGACAACATTGCGTATCGCACACAAATCGAAATTGGTCACAGCAGCACAAACCTTCACGAAATTCGACAAGGCTTAAATGAAGGTGACGAAGTCATTATTTCAGATATGTCTGACTACGCGCACTTAAATGAATTTGCCGTCAATTAACAAAAGGAAAAATCATGTTATCACTTCAAAACGTCAACAAATCGTTTCAAACAGATCGTATTGAAACCATTGCGTTATCTGACATTAATCTACAAGTAGACAAGGGAGAGTTTGTTTCGGTAATGGGCCCTTCAGGCTGCGGAAAAAGCACTTTATTGAATATTATGGGACTGCTAGATCAACCTAGCAGCGGCGAAGTATCGATTGATGAAACGCCCATAACCTCATACAAAGACAAGCAAATCACCGGAT
>CAZXTD010000168.1:0-6441 GCA_964643575.1 uncultured Glaciecola sp.
GCCTAGTACATATTTGATGCTAACGACTATTAAAAGTAAAAAGGGAAACTAATGAGTTTTAACAATATACACACAAACAACAAAAAAAGACGTCTAACGCGCATTGCAGCCTCAGTCGCACTTGTTTGCTCTTGTGCACACTTGAGCGCATTCGCACAAACAAATGCGCAAGACACAAGTGACGAACAGCAAGCTGGCACACTAGAGCGTATAGAAGTCACCGCACGCAGAACGACTGAATCATTGCAAGAGGTTCCTGTTGCCGTTACCTCGGTGGGCGCAGAAGAATTATTAAGCAACGGTATTGCCGTGCTAACTGAACTACAGCAGTTTGCGCCAAATACAACCTTGCAAACAAGCCGCGGTACAAACAGTACACTCACCGCATTTATTCGTGGTATTGGCCAGCAAGATCCGCTTTGGGGATACGAGCCAGGTGTGGGTATTTATATTGACGATGTTTACGTTGCACGCCCACAAGGCGCGGTTTTAGATTTACTTGACGTTGAACGAGTTGAAGTATTGCGCGGACCACAAGGCACACTTTATGGTAAAAATACGATTGGTGGAGCCGTTAAATATGTAACTAAAGAAATGCGCGGCGACACGGCGTTTTCTGCGCAAGCAACTGTTGGTAGCTATTCGCAGCAAGATATTAAGATTACGGGGCAATTACCGTTAATTGAAGATACGCTGTATTTAGGCGTAGGTTTTGCCAACCTAACCCGTGATGGATTTGGTACCTATCTACAATCTGCCATCCCCAATCAAGACTTAGAAAACTACAATAAAGACTTATGGGCTGCTCGTGTTAATTTAGAGTATCGTCCTAATGATGACTTATTCATTCGCTTTGGCTGGGATAAAACACAAGACGACTCTAACGCCAAAGGGGGTTATCGCTTGTTACCTAGCTTGTTAACCAATGCACCCGTACCAGAAAATCGGTATGATTCTTACACTAGCCTACCGACCACAAATGAAGTTCAGTTAGAGGGCTTAAGTCTTACTGTCTCTTACAATGTTAATGATAGTTTAGAGCTAAAATACATCGCATCGGACAGAGAAAGCTATTCGCCTACCAATATTGATTTTGACAACACTGCTCTCGATATTTTTGATGTACCAGCTGAATATCGGGATGAAAATTCAACTCACGAGCTTCAGGCGAACTTCTTTGGTAATTCCTTTAGCGTTGTAAGTGGTTTGTATTATTATGATGGCGAGTCGTGCGGTAACTTCGATGCAGTCTTAGGTGTTTTGGGTCGTAGTTTGAGTTTGCCGGGATTAACGCGAGAAGTGACCGGTTGTAACAATTCAGAGAGTTATGCGATATACACGCAAGGGTCTTTCGAACTCACCAGTCAATTATCGTTAACAGTAGGCGCTCGTTACACAGATGAAGAAAAAACAGCATTTGTTAATAATGGTCTCGTTTTCGCATCTGTATATCCTAGCACGGGTTGGGTGCCCGGCTATATTCGCCCTGACGGGCAGTTAACGCCTACCGTATTAGGTGCAGACACTAATGGCGATGCCATACTCGATGCACCTAAATCCCAAAGCTGGTCACGTTTTACACCTAGGGTAGGGCTTGAATATCAAGTCGATAGTGACACGATGATTTATGCATCGTATGGTCAGGGTTTTAAGTCGGGTACATTTAATCCACGTGCAGAAACCAACGAAGCAGGTGTTGATCCGGAAATTGTTGATTCTTTCGAGGTAGGCCTTAAAAAAGACTGGACTGACAGTGTAAGAACAAACCTGACTTACTTTACTTACGATCATCAAGACCGTCAGTACATAGCAGTAGGTGATGCTGGTGATGGCACGACACTTAACCAAACATTGCAAAATGCGGCAGAAACGGCCGGTGATGGTATTGAAGCAGAAATGACCTTCGTCGCAAATGATAGCTTAACCTTTGATGTTGCTCTAGGTTATTTAGATTTTGAAATTAAACGTAACGACAGTGTTCCGCCGCTTATTGGATTGTCGAATACGCCAGAATATACGGCTAATTTTGCGGCCAATTACATCCTAGATACTGATGTGGGTGCGTTTATTTTTAACGCAAATTACTATTATCGTGATGACTACCTACTTTTTGAGACATCAGAATTACTTGCTCAAGATGGTTACGGTATGGTTAACCTAAGCATTATGTGGGAAAGCAACGAAGGTGATTGGTATGCCAGCTTGCATGGCAAAAACTTGACTGATGAAGAGTATTTGGTAGGTGGATACAACTTTGTCGGTGCTCCAGATGAAAACGGAAACTTAACAGCTGGTCTGGGAGGTGATACTACCTTAATTGGCTATTACGGCGACCCTCGCACAGTTCACCTAACGGTGGGATATCGTTTCTAAATAAATGATTGTGTAGAATTGCGGTTCAACACTAGCAGCACGTCAATTATACTGTGCTGCTAGTGCAGCCTAAACCACTTTATAAAATGGAACCATTTACATGTACAAAGTATTGATTGCTGATGATCATCCCTTGTTTAGAAATGCACTAAAACAAGTCTTGAACAATCACGCTTTGGATATGCAAGTTAAGGAGTCTCAAGACTTCACCACCACCATAGAAACACTAAACAGCGATACCGACATTGATATTCTGTTTTTAGATTTAAACATGCCAGGCGGTCAAGACTTGGCTGGTATTTCAAGCATTCGAGCACAATTTCCGAATACGCTGATCATTGTCGTGTCGGCAGACGAGCAAGACCACACCATCACAAAATGTATTGGCTTAGGCGCAAGTGCGTATATTCCTAAATCTGTCGATATGAGTGAGATTTCAGAGGCGGTGTCGGCAGTTTTATCTGGCGAGCAATGGCTGCCCAAAGATATTCAGCTAACTGAGCAAGCGCCCGACGAACAAGCATTTTTTGAACAACTCGAAAAACTCACCCCTCATCAGCTTAAAGTGCTGGGCCTCATTGCAAAAGGACTGCTCAATAAACAAATAGCCTATGAACTTAATATTTCAGAATCGACGGTAAAACAACATGCATCTGCCGTACTAAAAAAGCTTGGCCTATACAATCGTACTCAAGCAGGTGTTATATTTAACCAAATTATGCGCTTAGAGCAGTAAATTTACACCTGCCTTGTATCGATAGAGAGGCAGAATTACATCGCAAAACAAGGCCGGCCATACTACTAATGCCATCCCATCAATACAGTAATTACATCTTTTTTATCGGCGGAGGTGCCGATAAAACGCGAGAGCGATTTGGCATTGTGTATTGGGGCCCGACCAAGTTGATGGGCTACGCACGCCTGTATTTTGAGCACCGGCAAGGGCCTTACTCAAAAACTGAGTATTATGGTTACCTTGACAAAAAAGAGATTGTTAAGAAGATTGTTAAATTACGCCGTAAATACCCCGATTTACGCATTAATATAGTGGGTCATAGCCGAGGAGGCGCGGTAGCAAAAGATATTGCAGTCAAACTTTTACGTAAAAAAGGTATAAACGTCAACTTACTTATTGCGCTTGACCCGGTTAAAGCAAAACTTCGAAGTCAATATAAAATACCCAAAAAGAAAGGGCTAAAAAATGTTGGTCGATTTATAAGTGTATTTGCGAAGCCCAAAAGACGAAATGGCGCCGACTACATTGCGCTAATTGGCGGACAATACGGTACACGACTACAAAAGCGTTCGCACAACTTTATTCAAGCGAGCGTAGGACATGGGCAACCCATTCCGTTGCTTAAAGTAGCTGTTAATCCCGGCGGCGAAACTGTGCTTGATTTGTTGGTCAAAGAATCAAATACACCCTAAACGGCAATCAAACGAAAATCCAAGTCTTATGGATTGGGTTTTAATTCCTTTGCTAAAAGCAGCAATTATCGCGGCTGGAGAAACTGCGTTCGATTTACTGATTGCTGAATCATTAACATGTTGCTAATGTACGAAATTGAATTACCCGAATAAAGAGTTTTACTTTCATATGCGCATTCTATTTTTGACGATTTCTTCTATTACCTTACTTTCATTTTCAACATCTAACGCGCTTGCTAATGCAGATACGCCCGAAGCCTGCGCATTGATAGAGTCGCCTGCAAAAAGATTGAGTTGTTATGATTCGTTATTTCGCCAAGCTAACGACAAAACTCGCGCTATGAAAAGCTTTGTCAATGATGCTAAAAATAACACTGTTTCAGAGAATGACTCGCGTCGCACTTCGCGTGCTGATGCAGTAACAAAAAATCTTACCGACACAAGAGAATTAGAAGACGTGGATACAGAATCCCGATTAGCAACTGTTCAGTCAGATAAACGCAACAATACAGGGTTAGTCACAGAGGTCGCTCGACCACCAGAGACAAGTAAACCAGCGCAATCGATAAGTGACTCAACCAAAGCGCCTGAAGAACGGTTTGGCGCAGAGAGAATACAAAAAGATGACGTTTTTGTACCCGATGATGTGAGCTTTACCATTAGCACCATAACTGAAAACCAGCGTAAAGTAAGAACCTTTACATTTTCGAATGACCAAGTGTGGCGAGAAATCAGTAAAAATCGTTTACGAGTGCGAGAAGGGGACACTGTCACGATTAGCAAAGGGACATTCACCTCGTATTACTTATCAAAGGAAGGTGTCAACAGAAAAACTCAAGTAAAGCGAATACGTTAATCCACTGTAGATTTGGCACCAGTGTGTCGATTTGTGGTTAAATCTGCTTCGCTGTGTATTGTATTTAAGATTTTGCCAACATGCTGAGTTTGTTTCTGTAGTGCTGTTTCCAGTCATCAAAACTTACTGAGCGCTCCGCTTTTCGCAAAAATCGTTTCGTGCTCGATACATCTCCAATAGCTGCATAGGATTTTGCGATACCATAATAAAACTCGTGTTGGTTATCATCCAGCGATACGGCATTAAAAAAGTGACGAATAGCAAGTTTATGCTTCCCTCGCTCGTTTGCTTCTTGGCCGAGATTAAAATGATAATAGGGGTTTGCAAGCCTTTTTTGTTCTACTTCTACCATCAATTGCTGATGATCAACTATTCGACCAGTAGATTCATATAAAATCGCTAAATTTTCTTTCAGTTGCAAGTCGTTTGGGTTTAGCTTTAATGCCATTTTGTATGTTAGTTCGGCTTGTGGTGCATTGCCAGTTTGACGATACAGTACACCTAAATTGTTCCAGCTAGGAATAAACAAATTGTCTGCTTTAAACGATGCAGTCAAATAGGTATAAGCCCTCGCAAAATTTTTCTCAACGAGCGCTTGTGCGGCTTTATTGTTATAAAACATGGCGATAACTCTATTTTTGCTAATAATGCGAGTAGGGAATTTCTCCTTTGGAGAAAGAGGATCAAAATCGACTTCAATACTGGGGGCTACTATGACTGATCGCCCAGGTCTGATCGCGCGAGAAAACTTCAAATTGACATGCCCGTTTAATGCGCTGTAACCATTTTGCCTTGTCCAATACTCAGGGATAACGATTTCTTGAAACGAGATATTGAGCCCAGCAGCCTCAGCTAGTGCATATGTCATAATGGACAGTGATAAACAATTTGCAGCGCGTTTATCAAAAGTGTCGCTAGCGTTAGTGTTTGCTGAGCTGTTATAAAGAAGATTAAAGTCTGTTCGGTCAAAAATATATTTCACCAGCTGTTTCATGCGTTCGCTATCGTCACTTATTGGCATTAGACGTTTTGATACAAAATATAAAGCCTCATCATGCAAGGCGAAAATTGAATTTTTATTTTCAATAGTAATTGTTTCAGCGCTGATAAACTCTTCGTTTAATAATATTGGCGATAAATTGAGATCGTGTTGCTTGCGCGATAATTGGGAACAGCCTGTCGACAGTAGCAAAATGATGAGAGAGAAAATCACTTGATTTTTCATTTTGAACTCTTAAATGCAATTAGTATTTTTCTATAATGTAGCACAATCACAGCATAATTCTTAATCAACACAATTCTTTGCTAAACCTATCTACATTTTGCTGCTTAGCGAGGATTCAATTATGTTTCAAGCAGTGTTGCACAATTGCGACACTGTCTGTGCAGGCTAAGTATCTGTATATAAGAAGAAAAACTGTACTACCACTGTTGGAATAAGACTATTGCTTAATTTACGAGTAAAAAATAAACATCTTTTAAAAGTAATGACTTAAGTTTTATTTACACACTGTTGATTATGGTAAAATTACGGTCTATTATTCTAATGCAGTCTTAATATGCAATATAATAAAAATGTATAACCAATACTCACATTGGTAAAGCAAATATAAAAATAACAAACCTACCTTTAGTGTTCTAGGGAGAACATATGATTACAAATAGCAAACTCTGTAAAGCAGTTCGCTTCGCACTCGCGTGCGGTGTAGCTGTGTCAGCATCAAGTGCCAGCCTTGCCTTTGCGCAAGAAGGCGCAAGCGATGAAGAAAATATCGAGAAAATTT
>CAZXTD010000168.1:6451-8661 GCA_964643575.1 uncultured Glaciecola sp.
TCGTATTACTGCTGCTGAATTAGCCTCGTCTTCACCTATTTCAGTGATAGACGAACAAGCGATTGAGTTTTTACAAGAGCCAGAATTCGAAAGAATTATGCGTTTGCAACCTGGTATCGTTCCTGCCGATGGCGCGAACGTAAATAACGGTACAGCCGGTGCAGCTACTATTTCACTTCGTGGTTTAGGTGCTCAGCGTAGTTTGGTGCTACTTGACGGCAAACGTATGACGCCGTTTAACGTATTTGGTCAAGTTGATACAGCAGCTATACCTGCTGCCCTTATCGAAAGAATCGACATCGTAACCGGTGGTGCTTCTGCGGTATATGGTTCTGACGCAATTGCCGGTGCGGTAAACGTTATCTTAAAAGATGACTTTGAAGGCGTAGAATTAGAAGCCGGTACACAACAAACTGCTGATTCTGACGGCGACCGCTTCAACCTTAACCTTACCATTGGTAGTAACTTAGATGGCGGAAAAGGTAATGCGGTCCTTTCTTTTGGTTACTTCGACCGTAAAGCAGTTTTACTTGGTGACCGTCCTCTTGGTTTACTGGGTATTGACTCTGGTACAGGTGCAGGTTTTGAGCAATTCTTAGCAGGCGAAGAGCCTGTACTGCCGCCTGCAGGCTGTCAAGCGCCGGGTGCAGTTGACTTTGTAGAAGGTAGTGGTTCTACCACATCTATGCCGACGCGCTTTGAAATATTAGGTGCAGGTTCAGGCGGTGCGTTCCAGTTTAGAGAAGATGGTACCTTAGGCACAGACTGTAGCCGTTTTAACTTCAACCCGTTCAACTACTATCAGACACCATCTGAAAAGTACTCAGTAACAGGTAAAGCCAACTATGAAATTAATGAGCACGCAGAAGTGTTTGCTTCGTTTAACTTCACTAACACTACTGTAAGACAACAAATTGCGCCATCTGGTACTTTCGGTGCAAGCTTTAATCTACCTTTGTATAACCCATTAATTGGTTCTGATGCGCTTAACACTGTGCTGACTGCTGCTAATGCTTCGGTTACCGCTGGTTTGCTGCAAAGCACCGCTGATGGCGGTCGCTGGATTGACACTAACGCTAATGGCGTAGTAGACGTGGAAGATACTCTAGGCGTTCGTTTAAGACGTCGTACTTTAGAGCTTGGCCCTCGTTCAACAAACGTTGATGCTGATTTATGGCAGATTAATTTGGGCGTTCGTGGTGTCTTAACAGAAAACATGGATTACGAAGTGTCTTACCAATACGGTGAGTCAAACCGTTTAAATGTTGATGCCGGTTACACCAACTTAACTAACGTTCAAAACGCACTTGAAACCCGCGACGGTATCAACTGTGAAAACGGTGACTCAGCTTGTGTACCTATCGATTTATTCGGTGGCTTCGGCACAATTACGCCTGAGATGGCAGCATACGCAGGTGCGACTGCTTTCCAACAAGATTCGTATCAGCAAGAAATAATGACGGCTTTCGTAACCGGTACAATTGAAGAGTTTGTTATTCCTACCGCAAGCACGCCATTCGCATTCAGTGCGGGTGTTGAGCATCGTAAAGAAGACTCTTTCATTAATCCTGACGAGTGTTTAAAACTAGCTCCAGCAAGTTGTTTAGGTGGTGCGGGTGGTAACGTATTGCCAATCAATGGTGGTTATAGTGTTGATGAGTTCTTTATGGAAGGCTTGTTACCACTAGCCGAAGATATGGACTTTGTTGATAGCTTAAACTTAGAGTTTGGTTATCGTAGCTCTGACTACTCAAGTTTTGGTACTGCTGATTCTTGGAAGTTAGGCTTAAACTACCGTCCGGTTGATTCCTTACTTGTTCGTGTAATGAGCCAAAAAGCAAACCGTGCACCTAACGTTGGTGAATTAAGCTCACCAATTACACGTGGCTTAGGTGATGCAACTATTGACCCTTGTTCAGTAGCAAATGATAACATTACGCCTGAATTGACCGCATTATGTGTGTCTACGGGTATGACAGAAGCCTTAGTAGGTAACGTACCTGATATTATTTCAGGCCAAGTTAACACCTTTGACGGTAGTGATCTTAATACTCCACCTAATCCAGAAGAAGCAGATACATTTACTGCTGGTTTTGTGTTCTCGCCAACAGTTGATTGGGCTGAAGCAGTCACACTTTCTGTTGACTACTATGACATTGATATTACTGACGTAATCGGCAGCTTCACCCCACAAGAAGTACTAGACGGTT
>CAZXTD010000169.1:0-8112 GCA_964643575.1 uncultured Glaciecola sp.
ATCAGCATTTAGCTTTAAGCTGGGTAACATGTTACGTTGCACCAACCGGTACACTTATCCGTTGAGTTTGGTTCGTGTTGAGGATTTTTGCCGTCACCGAGTGATATGTATTGGCAATGCAGCACAAACTTTGCACCCGATAGCAGGGCAAGGTTTTAACCTGGGGCTTCGAGACGTTGCCAGTCTGCTCGATGTATTCGCTGAGCAAAAAAACAAGGACGTATTGTCCAGTTTTGATTGCGGAAGCTTTGCAGTGACTCAGGCGTATCTACAAGCAAGAAATGCAGACAAAAACGCGACGATATTGGCCACCGATGGCTTGCTGCGTATTTTTTCAAACGCGTATTCGCCAATGGTAACGGCTCGCAATATTGGGTTGCTTGCGATGAATAAACTTCCTAAGCTTAAACAAATTTTTGCTGATTTTGCTATGGGTAACCGAGATTGAAAACCAAACAATGCGTGGCACAAGATTTAGGCAATGAATAAAATGACATCAGAACGCGCACAAAATTCGTATGATGTGGTTGTTATTGGTGGCGGCATCGTAGGGCAAAGTATGGCTTTGGGTTTGGCACAACAAAGCTATAAGGTGTGTTTAATTGACCGCTCTGCAGCACCTAAAATAGCCCCTACAAATAATGGCAAACAAGCGCAGTTTTCGCCTCGCGTAAGTGCAATAAGTGCTGCGAGTCAAACTCTGCTTGAAAGCTTAGGTGCGTGGCAGCTCATTGGCCGCAAACAGTGCTATTCAAAAATGCATGTTTGGGATCAAGACGGTTTTGGCGATATCGAATTTGATGCCTCTGAAGTAGCAAAAAACCGCATAAATGCGCTGCCTCTCAAAAAAGAAAGCATAGAGAATAATGTGGGTTTGGGTCACATTATTGAAAACGACCAACTAACCTTGGCTTTACACAAAGCGCTGTCTGAATACGAAAATGCAGACATGCTATACGACACTGCGATTGCTAATATGCAAAGCTCGAAACAAGAGGCGCAACTTGTTCTAAAAGACAATAAAATACTCACGGCTAAGCTAATCATTGGTGCAGACGGCGCAAATAGTCAAGTGCGAAAGGCCTTTGGTTTTACCCAAACTTTTTGGGATTATGATCATCAAGCAATTGTGGTTAATGTTAAAACAGAACACCCTCACAACAACTGTGCTCGACAAGTCTTTACTCCTTTTGGTCCGCTTGCTTTTTTACCTTTGCCCGATCCAAGCCAAAGCTCGATTGTTTTTTCGCAGCAATCAGAGCAAGCAGCAAAGCTTATGGCGCTAAATGAAGAAGACTTCTCTAAAGCTCTACAAGTGGCTATTGACAACCATTACGGTAAGGTGAGTTTACTTAACTTACGGCAGTCGTTCCCTTTAAGAATGCGCTATGCTAGGCAATGGACCGGCACAAGAGTTGCGCTAATAGGTGACGCTGCACATACAATTCATCCGCTTGCTGGGCAAGGCGCTAATTTAGGCTTGAGTGATGTGTCGTGTATGCTCGATAAATTAGCTGACCTTGAGAACACACCAGAATTATTAGGCCGGCAAAGAGAGCTTCGGCAATACGAGCGGCAACAAAAAGCAGAGGCGATAAAAGTGATTGCGACCATGGAGAGCTTTAAACAGCTTTTTGATGGCAACCACCCCATTAAGAAGTTAGTTAGAAATACCGGCTTAGCTGGAGCAAATAAAGTGGGTGTGCTCAAGCGCTTTTTCATGCAACAAGCAATGGGTTAACACAAAAGCGTGTAGCAAGGCATCATTCTATTCGCTCAGTGCACGCTCGGTTTTACGGTTTTCTACAATTTCTCTTACGTCTTTGAGCAGAGCTTGTGCATCGTACACAATTCCTTCTTTGATTGTGTATTTCACACCACCGGTGCGAACCGGTTCATTGTTTTCATTCAGTCGATAGTGACCTGTGCCATAAAGTACTTTAAAGTTTTCGAGTGGGTTCTCTTCAAGTACAACAAAGTCTGCCAGTTTACCGATAGTGATAGAGCCTATATCGTCGTCCATGCCTAGTGCCTCAGCCCCATTTAAGGTAGCAGCTTGAATCACTTCATAAGGCGTAAATCCAGCCTCTTGTAAAAGTTCTAATTCACTTATGTAACCAAAGCCATAGATTTTGTAGATGTATCCTGAATCAGACCCTGTGGTGACTCGCCCGCCATGGTTTTTGAAATCATTAATAAAGTCCATCCACAGCCGGTAGTTTTGCTTCCAGTCAATTTCATTTTGTGTCGTCCAATCAAACCAATATGAGCCGTGAGCATAGCGGCTAGGGGTAAAAAAGTCCCAAAGGGTAGGTAAGGTATATTGCTCATGCCAGTCAGCGTTGCGTTCGCGCATGAGGTCGCGACTAGCTTGATAAATAGTCATTGTAGGGTTAATAGTAAAATCAAGTTCGATAAGTTCGTCACGCACTTCATTCCACTTGTCGCTACCTTGTTTAGCTGCTTGCTTCCATAAACGTCCGGCTTCTTCAAAGCGATGCTGTTCATCATTATAATTATAGCTGGTAGGGTAGTGCTGTAGCGTGCGGTCGGTAAATAGGGCCTCTGGTAAACCGTACCAATGTTCCATAGTCGTCAGTCCGAGACGAGCAGAGTCAACCACATTCATACGCATCACGTTAAGCTGGGCGTGATGCATCATGGTACCGATGTTTTGCTTTTTAGCTTCAGCAATAGCCGCTTGCATGATTTTAGGTGTGGCACCAAAAAACTTAATGCCTTTTGCGCCGTCTTTGGCGGCTTTTTTCACCCAATCTTGAGCTTGTTTAGGCGTAAAAATAGGCTCCGAACTGCCCATACCAAAGCCGAGATAAGGAATGATGCGTGGCGCAACTATTGTATTTTTGTTGCTTCGTTCAACATGGTCGAGCACCCAATCTAGACCATTGAAGCTGCCGGGCTCGCGCACTGTTGTGATGCCGTGTGCTAGCCACAGCTTAAATACGTATTCTGCAGGAATGTTGTCGGCCGACCCACCAATATGGCCATGCATATCGATAAAGCCCGGCAGTACATAATGACCAGAGAGGTCAAGTTCTATTGTGTTAGGGCCAGCCTCTGGACGTTTACCCTTAATGGGCACATTCGGGTAACCAACGCTAACAATGTTGGTTATGCGTTTTTTTTTACCACAATGTCGACCGGGCCGCGCATGGGGGCGCCTTCGCCGTTGATGATATTAACGCTACGTAAAATAAGTTCGGCATGTGGGCCTGAGCCCTCAGTTGCAGCGCGCGTTGGTGCTTTTTCACCCGGGCCAGCATAAGCAAGCGCAACAAACACGAGTACTAACATTAGTACCAATACGCATATACGCATAATACGAGCGATTTGAAAATAATTTGTTTGGCTGTTTTGAGAACTGAACATGGACACACTTCTTATTTTGAATTCGTATTGTTGATGGACTAGCCACCCCTGAAAGTAAGTCTTCGCCATTATAAGGACAGAACAAATAGCATCTTTCTTTCGTTCTGTGTACCTATTGTCGTTTTTTTGACTCTTTCGCAGTATACCGTCAATTTTGTAAATGTTAATAAAATTTTAATATAAATTACATATTGCTGACATAAGCAATATCAATACTTGTGTCTTTTGCTTTTCGATGCCTTCGCTTTCGCCATTTATAATGATCTTCTAGGCAATTCTTGCCTTGATAAAGTCGGATAAAGTTTTACTTACTTGTGGGTGTTGAGTGTCTTGGTTGAGTAGGCAGATATTGATGTTACCAAGGTGAGGCAGTGTTTTGTTGCGGATGATTTCTAAATCGTTCGGTACAATAGAGCGTGCTATAGCTGTGATCCCCAAGCCTTGCTTCAGCGCAGCAACTAAACCATAGAAGTCGGGGTTGGTGTAGGTGATTTTCCAAGGCTGCGTTTGTTGTTTAAGTTGTTTAATCACACGGCTTCTGTATATGCAACCATTTGGCGCGAGAGCCAGTGGCAAAGTACTTTGTTTGATAATGCCACGATATTTATCACCTACCCAAACTAATTCGTCTTGCTTGACCACTTCTATGCCCGCTTGGCGTTTATCTTCTTTGTCGATTGTTTCGTCTGGGTCGAGTAAGGCGAGTATTAGGTCGAACTGATTTGCACTCGCGTTTGAAAGCAGGTTTTTACTTAAGGCGGAGGTGACATCCAAGGACACATCGGGGTAGCGCTGCGAAAACTCACCTACAATGCTTGGCAGTAAAACAGATGCAAACTCACTCGGTATACCCAGACGTAATCGCCCGCGTAAACCTTGGCTACCTAATTCTCTAAAAATATCGTCGTTCATCGCGAGCATGTTTTTTGCTCGTGTGTATAGCCAGTTGCCGTCGGCATTAACTTGGTAGCTTTGTCCTACTTTAGTAAATAGCTTTTTATTGAGCTGGCCTTCCAACTTTTTGATTTGCAAACTTATAGCAGGTTGAGACCGACCCAATAGCTCCCCCGCCTTGTTGAAATTACCCACATCAACAATAGTGACGAAAGTACGCAGGACATCGAGTGACAATTGTTGCACGAGTTTTTACCCTATTTGTAAATGTATTGACGCAAATTTCTTTCATTAGAAAATATTATTTGTAAATCATAATACATTTAAAATACTTATGTAATCATTAGTAGTTTTAATTTGTTTGCCCAAAACAGCTTACATATACTTATGCCCATCAAATTTTAAGGTTGAGGTAGCAATGAACACAACAAGTTTACACAGTGCACACGTTCAAGCAGGCGCGAAAATGGTCGATTTTTTTGGTTGGGAAATGCCAATCAATTATGGCTCTCAAATAGAGGAGCACCATAGCGTGCGCCAAGACGCCGGAATGTTTGACGTGTCTCATATGACAATTGTTGATGTGACAGGCGCTCAGGCTAAAGACTACCTTAGGTATTTGCTCGCTAACGATGTGGCGAAGCTGCAAGATAAAGGCAAAGCCTTGTACAGCGGCATGATTAACGAAGAGGGCGGCGTAGTAGACGATCTGATTGTTTATCATTTTGACGAAACTAATTATCGTTTAGTGGTTAACTCAGCTACTAAAGAAAAAGACCTCAACTGGTTAAACAAAGTTGCTAGTGGTTTTACAGTCGATATTACCGAACAAACTGGTTTTGCGATGATTGCTGTGCAAGGCCCGCATGCAAAAGAAAAAGCCGCGAACTTATTTAGTGAAGCGCAAAAAGAAGCCGTAAATGGCATGAAGCCGTTTTTTGGTGTACAAGCCGAAGATCTGTTTATTGCTACTACCGGTTACACCGGCGAAGCAGGCTACGAAATTATGGTACCTAAAGCACGAGCTATCGAGTTTTGGAATGGCCTTTTGGCTGCTGGCGTAAAGCCTTGCGGCTTGGGTGCGCGCGATACTTTGCGTTTAGAAGCCGGTATGAATTTATATGGTCAAGACATGGATGAAACTGTGTCGCCGCTTGCGGCTAATATGGGCTGGACGATTTCGTGGGAGCCAAAAGTAAGAGATTTTATGGGCCGCCAAATTCTTGAGCAACAGCGCGAGCAGGGCACGCATAAGTTAGTGGGTTTAGTTTTTAAAGATAAAGGCGTGTTACGCGCAGGCTTAAAAGTGAAAACCCTAGACGGCGAAGGCGTGATTACTTCAGGGACATTTTCACCTACCTTAGGTCATAGCATTGCCATGGCAAGAGTGCCGGCAGGTGAGGGCGCTACTGCAGGCATGTCTGCGCAAGTTGAAATGCGTAAAAAATGGGTAGACGTTGATGTGGTAAAACCCAATTTTGTCAGAAACGGCAAAAGCGTTCTCTAAGCTGCTTAATTGGACTGGTAAAGCGTTTAATTATTGCCATAATTAACGCGATACCCTCGAGAATTGCCAGCAACAACTCGTAAAAATAAGCTAGCACAACTTAAGCTAGTATCAAAAACACTTTACAGCTAAACACTATTAAATACTTAAGGACCACTATGAGCAACATACCAAAAGAATTACGCTATGCAAGCACACACGAATGGGTTCGCGCAGAAGGAAATGGCGTGTTTACTATCGGTATCACCGAGCATGCACAAGACCTACTTGGCGATATGGTGTTTTTAGACTTACCCGACGTGGGTGACGCCGTTACCACGGGTGACGATTGTGCGGTTGCAGAGTCTGTAAAAGCAGCATCTGACGTTTATGCACCTATTACGGGTGAAGTGCTCGAAGTAAACGAAGAGCTAGAAGACTCTCCTGAACTAGTTAATTCAGACCCCTTTGGTGACGGTTGGTTATTTAAGATAAAAGCAGAAGATCCAGACGAAGTAGAAAGCTTACTCGACGCTGAAGCATATGCAGGCGTTATTGAAGAAGAATAGTTAAAAAAGAGCGGCTCAGGCGGGCCCTCTGTTAAGTCGATTTGAAACAGGTATAAATATATATCTGCTAAATGCATAAAGGGTATTGTTATGAATGTTGGTAATGAAGTGATTGTTCCGGCGAGCTTGTCTGAACTAGAAAACCAAAATGAGTTTATTCGCAGGCACATTGGCCCAGGCCAGCAAGAAATAGCAGCAATGCTTGCTGAAGTCGGTGCTGATTCGCTAGACGACCTCATGCAGCAAACGGTGCCCGCTGGCATTCGCTCAAAAGGCTTAAAAGTTGGCGAAGCGCAGCGCGAAGAGGTTGCACTCGCTGAACTAAAAAGCGTCGCGAGTGAAAACAAAATATATCGCTCATTTATCGGTATGGGCTACTCAAATACCTTTACCCCTAACGTTATTTTACGCAATGTACTCGAAAATCCAGGTTGGTACACAGCTTACACGCCATATCAGCCAGAGATTGCGCAAGGTCGACTGCAAGCTATTCTTAATTTTCAACAAGCTACTATTGACTTAACCGGCTTGCCTTTAGCCTCTGCATCATTACTGGATGAAGCAACCGCCGCAGCAGAAGCAATGGCGCTAGCGAAACGTGTATCAAAAAACAAAAAAGCCAACGCGTTTTTTATTGCTAACGACGTTCACCCTCAAACCAAAGATGTGCTTAAAACCCGCGCCGATATGTTTGGTTTTGAGTTGGTATATGGTGAGCTAGCCGATGCCGCGCAAGCCGATATTTTTGGTGCTTTGCTACAATACCCAACTAGTACAGGCGAGCTAGTTGATATTAGAGGCACAATTGCTGCCGTGCAAGCTAACAAAGGTATTGTTGCAGTTGCGACCGACTTACTCGCTTTAACACTTATCACTCCACCAGGAGAGTTAGGCGCTGATGTTGCCTTAGGCAGCGCACAGCGTTTTGGCGTACCAATGGGCTACGGTGGACCGCATGCTGCATTTTTTGCAACACGCGACGCATATAAGCGTAGCTTACCTGGCCGAATTATTGGTGTGTCTAAAGATACGCGCGGTAAAACAGCTTTGCGCATGGCACTGCAAACACGCGAGCAGCATATTCGCCGCGAAAAAGCGAATTCAAACATTTGTACCGCACAAGTTTTGCTTGCGAACATGGCGAGCTTCTACGCGGTATATCATGGCCCGCAGGGCTTATCAGCAATTGCTGAACGCGTTCATCGCTTTACCGATATTTTAGCGACTGGCTTAAAGCAAAACGGCCTCGAACTTATGCACGATACGTATTTTGATACCTTGTGCGTTAAAGTTGATAACAAAGAAGGCGTTATTGCTGCCGCAATTGAAAAAGAAATGAACTTACGTACGGATATCGACGGTTACGTAGGTGTTTCATTGGATGAAACCACAACACGCAATGATGTGGCAGATCTTTTTGATGTGTTAATTGGCGTTAACCATAGCGCTGACGTTGCGCTTCTAGATGAGCACATTCTAAGCAACGGCAGCGACTCTATTCCCGCCTCGCTAGCGCGTAGCAGTGAGTTTTTAACTCATCCAGTATTTAATAGTTATCATTCAGAAACAGAAATGCTGCGCTACATAAAAAGCCTTGAAAATAAAGACTTAGCGCTCAACCACTCTATGATTTCATTAGGCTCATGCACAATGAAACTAAACGCTACTGCCGAAATGATCCCCGTAAAGTGGCCTGAGTTTGGTCAACTGCATCCTTTTGAACAGCTAAACCAAGCTCAAGGTTACAACAAAATGATAGATGAGCTGATCGAT
>CAZXTD010000169.1:8122-8542 GCA_964643575.1 uncultured Glaciecola sp.
TTACCGGCTATGATGCTTTATCTATGCAACCCAATTCAGGCGCACAGGGCGAATATGCGGGCTTGTTGTCAATACAACGCTATCATCAAAGCCGAGGTGAGGGCCACCGCAATATCTGTTTAATACCGCAATCTGCACACGGTACTAACCCTGCGTCTGCGCAAATGGTTAGCCTTAAAGTTGTCGTAGTAAACTGTGATGCCAAAGGTAACGTTGACCTTGCAGATTTGCGCGCAAAAGCCGAAGAAATGAAAGACCACCTAAGCTGTGCAATGATCACCTACCCATCAACCCACGGTGTATACGAAGAAACCGTGAGGGAAATTTGTGACATCGTACATGAGTTTGGCGGTCAAGTTTATATGGACGGCGCTAACATGAATGCGCAAGTGGGCATCACATCGCCTGGCCTAATAGGCT
>CAZXTD010000170.1:0-8506 GCA_964643575.1 uncultured Glaciecola sp.
GCTTTGCACAATATACCTTACACGTTAGATGGAAAAACATGATGATTTACACAATAAACCATGGTTTTGCCTGTTAACTTAAGCCTTTCATACAATGCTTGTAAAACGAATGCGCTTTATAATCATGTACTTATCAGACTTGTCGTACCTCTCGAATTTCGAACGCGGTAGAATACCACAAGCGAGGGCTGAATTCTACAAACGATGTATGGTCAAACCATACTATTTCAATACGTAATTTGATTATATTTTGTTCAGCTTTGCTTAAGTATTTTTAAGGGGTGTTATCGATTATTTACGGTCTGTCTCTTGAAGCAATAGCGTTAGCTCAGCTTCTTCTTTTTTATTCAGTTTACTCTTGGCCATTAATTCATCCAATCGGGCTTCTATTTGCCAATTAACCAGCTTTTCATAATTATCAGAATATTCATGATTTAAGTCAATTTCGTCCTCAATAGGGGCCGCAAATAATTTACTCAAATGATGAATATGCGGGTGGGCTCTAAAGGCTTCAAACAATTGCGCGGTATTTGCTTGTGGATATCGCATGCAGTAATCGTGAATTTCTAGCAGCATGGGTAAGCCCGAAATCATTTTAGGACTGAGTAAATTAGGGTCTGTCAGTGGCATATGTTTTTGTGCAAGTTCAGGTTGCTCAAGCAATAGTCTTATCATGGTGCGAAGCGGCGATAATTTAACGTTTGCCGGTGTTTTAAAATCGAGGTTTTTAATTTTACGCTGCTGGTTTACTTGTTTGATATCGCCCGAGTAATCGAAGCCATCGCCTTCACCGCAAAGCTTTTTGAGCTGAGCACTCATCATGCCGCGTTGGTTGTCTCCCAAAATTTTGTCAATAAGCGGCTGAGCTTCTGCTTTAAGTGCGGCCTTGCCCTCAATAGACCCAACTGAGTGACGATTAAGCAGCACATCAAAAAAGAAGCTGGATAAAGGCTTGGCTTCTTTAATGAGTTCTTCGAAGGCTGGTTTAGCGATTTTTTGGACCATGGAGTCGGGATCTTCACCATCGGGCAAAAATAAAAACTTCATGACTTTACCGTCTTGCAAAAAGGCTAGGGCGTTTTCTAGTGCTCGCCAAGCAGCGTCTCGGCCGGCTCGGTCACCGTCGTAACAACACACCACTTCTGAAGTCGACTTAAGCATGGTTTGAATGTGATCAGGAGTGGTCGCCGTGCCAAGCGCTGCCACTGCGTAATTGATATCAAATTGCGATAAGGCCACTACGTCCATATAGCCTTCTACCACTAAGAGCCGGTCGAGGCTCCTATTTGCCTGACGTGCTTGATACAGGCCGTAAAGCTCATAACTTTTATGGAAAATAGATGTTTCAGGCGAGTTTAAATACTTCGGCCCTTGCTCGTCTATAATGCGGCCACCAAAGGCAACCACACGGCCGCGTTTATCTCTAATCGGAAACATAACGCGGTGTCTAAAAAAGTCGTACTGGCGTTTATTGTCATTTTCGTTAACCAGTTTAAGTGCGAGTAAACGTTTCACTGCTTGAGGGTTAGTGCCAAATTTACTGAGCACGCCATCCCACTGGTCGGGAGCATAACCAATGCCCCAATGCTTAACTGTTGTGCCTGTTAAGCCTCGACCTTTGAGGTAATCGATAATTGTTGTAGAGTTTGCATGTTGAGTAAGCTGCTGTTCAAAAAAACGGGCGACTTGTTCCATTAGCTCGTAGTCTAGCTCTCGCTCGTTGCGATCGGTTTGTGAACGCATTGGTGCGCCGCCTTTTTCGCGAGGCACCTCTAAGCCATATTGTTTGGCAAGATCTTCTATCGCCTCAACAAACTCCAGCCTATCGTACTCCATTAAAAAGCTTATAACATTGCCTTTTGCGCCGCATCCAAAGCAGTAGTAAAACTGCTTTTCTTGACTAACTGAAAAAGAAGGCGTTTTTTCGTTATGAAAGGGGCAGCAGGCCTGATAGTTACGTCCGGCTTTTTTTAACTTTACTCGGCTGTCGATAATATCAACAATATCGCTACGCGCGATTAAATCGTCGATAAAATCGTTAGGAATACGTCCGGCCATTAACTGTTGGCCTTTGTGTGTAACATGGACATGACTAAACGCACTGTTGTTTGCTTTATCACGTTTTAGCCAAGCTTTGCTTTGATAATGCCGCTCACTTTGCCCATGTCAGCACGGCCTTGTAGTTGTCCCTTGATCATACCCATTACTTTGCCCATATCTTGCATACTGCTGGCGCCTGATTCGGTAATGGCTTTATCGACGATAGCCTGAACTTCATCTTCACTTAGTGCTTGCGGTAAAAAGCGCTTTAGCACTTCGATTTCGGTTTTTTCGACATCGGCTAAATCTTGACGACCACCTTTTTCAAATTGCGCGATAGACTCTTGGCGCTGCTTTACCATTTTAGTTAAAATTTGCAGCACATCGGTATCGTTAAGCTCAATGCGTTCATCAACTTCACGCTGTTTTACTGCTGCTAATGCCATACGAATAGTCCCCAGCGATAATTTGTCTTTGCTGCGCATTGCATCTTTTTGAGCGTCTTTTAAGGTGGTGAGTAGAGGAGAGTCTGACATGGTGATTTCCTTATTGATATTTGTGTTAAGAGTATACTATCGCTGCCAGTTTAAAAAGCTGGCTAAATAGAAAATATAATAAATGCATTTACGCTAGGCAGCGCTTTTCAGATTTTTAAATTTGCGACTGTTTTATATTGATAGAAACAAAAACGGGCGCCTTTCGACGCCCGTTTTTTTAATCTAGTTTGCTGCGGCTAGTACAATGTGATTAGTACAATTTAACGCGACGTGCGTTTTCGCGAGCTAGCTTTTTCATGTGGCGTTTTTTAGCAGCGGCTTTTTTGCGCTTACGTTCCCAAGTGGGCTTTTCAAAAAACTCACGACGACGTACTTCAGAAAGTACACCGGCTTTTTCACATGAACGCTTGAATCTTCTTAATGCGATGTCAAACGGTTCGTTATCTCTTACTTTCACAATTGGCATGTTTGCTCTTCACCTTTGAATTTGAATCTAACGGGTATGCAATTGGTATCATCAATGTTTTTGGCAAAAGCTAATAAGCAACTGATTTACAAAACATATTCAAATATCATTTGGTGCTAATCTCATATTAGACACCGATTAATTTAGCTACCCGGGCTAAAAAATGGTGCGCAATTATGCCTTTAATAAGCTTATGTGTAAAGGGCTGTATCAGAAAAAACCTGAAAAAAGCACAAATAATTGCTGCGTTAAAATAGTCCAGTTTCTAATCGAGTTGGTTTACAATACACGCTACTGCAATTTAAGTGATAAGAAGCAAGCATTAACTATGAAAGTACTCGGTATAGAAACCTCCTGCGACGAAACTGGCGTGGCTATTTATGATAGCAATCAAGGCTTGTTGGCACATCAGCTTTATAGTCAGGTAAAATTGCACGCAGACTATGGCGGTGTTGTGCCTGAGCTTGCCTCGCGCGACCACGTACGCAAAATTGTACCCTTAGTACAAGCAACCTTGGAAGAGGCGGGTTTAGGGCGTGCCGACATAGACGGGGTCGCTTACACAAGAGGACCGGGATTAATTGGCGCTTTATTAGTCGGTTCATCAATGGCGCGAGGGCTTGCTTATGCGTGGCAAGTGCCAGCGATTGGCGTTCATCATATGGAAGGTCACTTGTTAGCGCCCATGCTCGATACGCCCGCGCCCCAGTTTCCTTTTGTGGCGCTTTTGGTATCAGGTGGCCATAGTATGCTAGTTGAGGTTAAAGGTATTGGTCAGTACAAAGTATTGGGCGAATCAGTGGATGACGCCGCAGGTGAAGCTTTTGACAAAACCGCTAAGCTGCTTGGTTTAGATTACCCTGGCGGCCCGCTGCTGGCAAAATTAGCCGAACAAGGTGAGCCGGGGCACTACAAATTTCCCCGTCCGATGACCGATCGCCCTGGTTTAGATATGAGTTTTAGCGGCCTTAAAACGTTTGTTGCCAATACCATTAAGAGTGAAGCTGATGATGCGCAAACTCACGCTAATATTGCCTATGCGTTTCAGGAGGCGGTAGTTGATACCTTGTTGATTAAATGTCGCCGTGCATTAAAACAAAGTGGTTTGTCGCGCATAGTCATGGCTGGCGGTGTTGCAGCAAATAAAATGTTACGTGAAGAGTTTGCAAAGGCAAGCCAAAAAGACGGCTTTGAAGTGTTTTACCCAAGCTTTGAGTATTGCACAGATAACGGTGCGATGATTGCCTACGCAGGTTGTCAGCGTTTGGCAGTGGGCGAGACTACGCCGCTTGATAGCCGGTCTTTGCCAAGATGGTCTCTTGAGACGCTCAGTGCCATTTAATTATATTAAGGAAATAATCAACTTCAGGCGCAACTCGTTAGCGTTTTCGATTAGCAGCTTTGAGCTTCCTCTCGCTGCGGACAAATAATCGCAAAATATTACTTTTGTGTTTGAATAATATCAGTAAACACAAAAAGCACACGGCTAATAAGTATTCGGGTTTAAATAAATATGTATAGAAAGGCGCGAAAATAAAGGTGCATATAGCCGCCAAGGATGAAATTCTGCTAAAGGCAAACACCAGCAGCCAAGTCGTAATTAAGCATAAGGCCAACCACAAATTTAAAGGAAACAACGCGCCAAGCGCTGTCGCAACACCTTTTCCCCCTTTAAACTGAAAATAAAGCGGAAACATATGCCCGATGCATGCGCTAATGGCGATTGCACTTAAACCTAAGGGAGTAAATCCTAATAAAAATCCTGCATATACAGGGATTGCCCCTTTAAGCACATCAAATATAAATACGATGGCCGCCGCTTTTTTACCAGCAACGCGCATAACATTGCTAGCTCCAGCATTTCCAGAGCCTTGCTCGCGGATATCATCGCCAACAAAAAGCTTCGTTACCACGATTGCACTTGAGACTGAGCCAAGCAAATACGCCATAAGAATGAAAAAAACTAGCCAAGTTGTCATGTACTTGCGCGGTCGATTCGAGATACACTAAGTATAGATTACTAAAGCTTTGCAAACATACAAGTAATAAAAATGGATAAAGTCTTCATAAAGGGGTTAGTTTTGTACACCCTTATCGGCGTTTATGAGTTTGAACGTGACGCCAAACAACGCATTATTGTTGATGTGGAAATAGATGCCAATCTGAAACCTGCGGGCCTATCAGACAATGTGGCAGACACCTTAGACTACGGCAAAATTGCCGAGCGACTCGCGCAAATTGCAGATACTGCAAGCTATCAATTATTAGAGGCGATAGGCGAAGAAATGATTGAGGTACTGTTGCATGAGTTTAATGCCTGTGCAGTATCGCTAACAATCAATAAGCCCGACATTTTAGATAATGTTGATGGGGTAGGTATTGTACTTAATCGACGCAAACAAATCACTGGTAATCAACGGCAGTTGACTCAGGTGGGTTCGTGAGTCACTACTTATTGATAAGCGTTGGTTCTAATATTGAAAAAGAAAAAAACACGCTAGCAGGCCTCGACGCTTTAGAGCACCATTTTGATAGTGTGAGTATATCAACGATTTATGAAAGTGAATCGGTAGGTTTTGATGGCAATAATTTTTTGAATTTAGTTGTGGCGGCACAAACGAGTATGGACGTCGCGCAGGTTTGCCAAGTGCTAAAAGAAATTGAAGATAAAAGCGGCCGTATAAGAGACAAAAAATTTGGCAACAGAACCCTCGACCTCGATTTGCTCACATTTGATGACTTGATTTGCGACACACCAGTTGTTTTACCTCGGGGTGAAATAGAACACAATGCTTTTGTGTTGAAGCCAATGGCCGAGTTGGTCCCTAACCAAATACATCCTACCACCGGGCGCAGTTATGCTCAGTTGTGGGAAAGTTATCACAACCCGCAGCAACGGTTATGGCCTGCCGCGTTAACATGGAGTCCGGCAAACCGATGACACTTTTTGAAATTATAATTTTGGCTATTATACAAGGCCTGACTGAGTTTTTACCAATATCAAGCTCGGCACACTTGATTCTACCTGCCGAGGTGCTCGGTTGGCGAAATCAGGGCTTAGCCTTTGATGTGGCGGTGCATGTTGGTAGTTTACTCGCGGTCATGATTTATTTTAGAGAAGATATTTGGCGCCTTATGCTAGCGTGGTTTTCTAAAGGCTTCAGTAAGCAACAGTCTACAGACTCTAAGCTTGCATGGTGGGTGATTTTAGGTACGATTCCGGCTGGCGCTTTTGGATTTTTAATGAAAGATTGGATTGAGATAAATGCACGCTCAGCCTTAGTCATTGCATGCACAACAATTATTTTTGGTCTACTTTTATGGTATGCCGATGTTAAAGCAAAGCAAAACAAAACCACAGACAACCTGACCTTAAAAGACATTGTAATTATTGGCGTAGCACAAGCAATTGCGGTCATTCCGGGTACGTCGAGGTCAGGGATTACGATGACAGCAGGTTTGTTACTCGGGCTTACACGTGAAAGCGCTGCCCGTTTTTCATTTTTGTTATCTATTCCGATTATATTGGCTGCCGGTTTGTTTTCGACTTTAGACTTACTAGAAGACACAACACAAGTCGATTGGACGGCATTACTTTATGGCGCAGGTTTCTCGTTTGTCGCTGCCTACCTCTGTATTTACTTGTTCTTGAGCTGGATATCACGCATTGGTATGCTGCCCTTTGTGATATACCGTTTGATACTTGGTGCCGTGCTTTTGGGTATTGTGTTTCTGTAAACAATCAAGTAAAACTATTTCTGATATCGCTAAGCTCGGTTATACCTTAGGAAAATAAATGACAACAATCTTCAAAAAAATTATTGAAAAACAGATCCCTGCCGATATTTTGTTTGAAGACGAAAGAGCGCTCGCTTTCAAGGATATTAGTCCCCAAGCGCCGATTCATTTTTTGGTTATTCCTAAAAAACCAATTGCGACAACTAACGACATTAGCGAAGAAGATGAGGCGCTGGTGGGCTACTTGCACAGGGTAGCAGCGAAAGTTGCGGCAGACTTAGGCGTAGCAGAGCAAGGGTATAGAACAGTTATGAATTGTAACGCTGATGGTGGGCAAACGGTGTATCACATCCATTTGCATGTACTGGCAGGAAAACCATTAGGTTGGCCACCTTACACAGAACATCTTAAAGTCGAATAATTCATCACCGTTTTATGCACCCAAGTATAAAATTAATACAGGGAACATCGCTAGTATACTAATTTTACTAGATGCTAATGGAGTAGCGCGAAACTCAAAAAAGGCTGATTACATGTCAACTCAAAACGCACTACTGACCATTTTGGTTGAGAAAATTAACAACGATACGCTCGTTCTTCCCACGCTTCCTGCTATCGCTTTAAAAGTACGAAAAGCCGCAGACGACCCTAACATCAACTTAAATGCGATGGCTGATGTTGTGGGACAAGACCCATCTTTAAGCGCGCGCATGATGAAAATAGCAAACAGTGCCTATCTCGGTCGCTCTATCAAGGTGGCTTCTACTACCCAAGCGGTCACAAGAATCGGTTTGGCTCAAGTCAAAAATATCGCCACCGCGCTAGCAATGGAACAGCTGTTCGTATCCAAAAACGAAATAGTGAAAGCGTATATGGCGCAAAAATGGTCGAGTACAGTTAATATGGTGGGCAATGCCATGGCTGCCATGATTCAATATAAATCGAGCCATAAAGATAACTCTTTAAGCCTCGATACAATGACTTTGTCTACTTTAGTCGCCGACATCGGTGCTTTACCCGTCCTGACAGAAGCAGAGCGCCACGATAGTGTTTTTGCTAACCCGACCTTTTTAGACGTCGCTATAGACAAATTGTCTGGCAGAATTGGCGGCAGTATTATGCGCGAATGGCAATTTAACGAAATATTTATTGAAGTTGCTGAGCGCTGGCGAGACATGTCTTACACAACAGACAACATTACTTATCTTGATTTTGTGAGAATAGGTGCGGCACTTTCTGGCAATATTGATGACGCTGAAGATGTACTTACTGCGGCCCAAGAACGCGGTGTGTTTGAAGATATAGCTGAGCTGCAATCACCAGAATTTATTGAGTTACGTGATAACGCAAAAGCGATTTTTGCGTAAACGGATATGTAAAACATCGTCATTCCCGCGAAGGCGACCGTCATTCCCGCCCTTCGACGGGATGACGAAGCTCGACGGGATGACGTAGTTTGTGTTTAGCTGGCAGCATTAATCAAGAGTTGCTTTTTTAATGCCAGTAACGCTTGCTAAAGTTCACTTTTTAAGCGTCAGCACTCAGCGCAAATGCTGTGTCCAAGTCTTTAATTAACGTGTTGACTTCGCTTGTGAAAAGCACAAAGTCGGCATCTAACTTAACCGCAATATTGTCTTTATCAATGTCTTGGTTTTGTTCTAGTACGAGGTCAGTAAACTTTAGCCTTTTTACCGAAATATCTTCTGCTAGTAAAAACGTCATGCGCTCTTGATAAGATACTGCAAGTTTGTGTACGAGCTTACCC
>CAZXTD010000171.1:0-8484 GCA_964643575.1 uncultured Glaciecola sp.
TGCTCTATACTGCTGGTCTTCTGCTAACGAGCGGAAAAAAACATCAATCGGCAAGTTCAAGCCTGAATCGGGCACTTTTTCGGTGAGTAAAAGTTCACCTTGGGCAACAATCATGTTTTTCTTAGGCGGCAACAAGTAAATCGTATTAGGCTTTGCAAGCACGCCATCTGTGATGTTTTCGATTGCTAATTTCGTATGCTTGCTGAGCAGTTCCAACATCATACTTTTAAAATCAGGTGACAAATGCTGAACAATGACATAACACGCGCCGGTATTTTGGGGCAAATTTTGCAACAACGTTTGGAGGGCTTCTAAACCCCCAGCAGAGGCACCGATACCAATATAATGAGTAGGAAGTTCAAATTCGGGCTCGTTGGTTTTGTTTTTTGACGGTTCAGGCATGTTTTGTTAGTCTCACGTGGCAGCGGATGTAAACGAATCAAAAACTAATACAAAAGTATAGATTATTGATAAATACAGCGTTTTCATCCAAAAACTATAACACTTTTAAGGGTTTAAAAACTAGTGTTTGAGTGTAGTATATTCAGAACGATAGTAGCGAGTATGTGCAATAGATGAATGACCAAGCAGACGGCGTAGCAAAAACAAACATTAGTGATGCAAATACCAAAACCGAAAACCGCCGGACTAATACACAAACTCGCGATGCAATAGATGCGATTCAGGAATTGTTGTTTGACCCTGAAGTATCGGCAAAGATTTTTGAGTTGGTACTAGGGTATTTTCAGGAAATAACCAAAAGCGAGAAAGGGGTGTGTTTCGTATCAGGTGATAACGCTGAGTTTCCGATACACGCTAATTCGAAGCTCACAGCACTTGCCAATGATCAAGAAAAACCCTTTATTAACAGTGACGTGCTTGCCACTTGGGTCGGTCAAAAAAATATACTCAATACCCCCATTTTTTACAACACGCCTATTCCCGTAGGTGCCGCTAGTATTATCGCTAAAGATGCCAATTTAAGCGGTATCATGGTGTTGCCTATTGTGCTGCATTCAGAGCTTCGAGCCATTTGCGTTTTGGGCAGCGAAGTGAAAAATTACACGCCCGCTGAAGTACATAAACTTATGCCTATTATTGGCGCTGTTATGTGCACACTGCAAAGCGCAGAAAGTGTGCGTGGCAATTTTTTAGGACTCGACCAAAAAATTGCGGACAATCGATATTTAAGCTCGTTAATTTCATCTTCGCCTCTAGGTGTAATTGTGGTGAAATCAGATTTTACCATTCTACTCAGTAACCCCAGTGCACAAGATATGTTTTACCTGCGCGAAACAGGCGGACAGTCTGCAGATACTCAGGCTTTGTCGGGTATGGATGTGCATAGAGTCATTCCCAATTATGAGTCATTGTTTCAGTGGTCTAATCAACAAGCGCGCTATGGCAGCGAAACTGAAGCCCTTGGCCCGCATTTATGGGAAGACCAAAAAGCACTGCGCTATGATGGCAGCGAGTGTTCAGTCAACCTCACAATATTTAGATATTCTCACGGCACCCAGCGTTTTACGACGCTTCAAATTCAAGATAATACGGTTAATCAAAAGCGAACTGAAGAATACAAACGAACTACTCAAGAGCTCAATGCCCTCACGCAGCTCGCCCCGGTCGCTATTATCAGAGTCTCAAAAGAGTGGGAATGCTCATTTGCCAATGACAAATGGTATGAATTTACCGGCTTAACACCTGACGAAAGCACAGGGGCTGATTGGATTAACGCGATTCACTCTGGTGATGTTAAAGACTTTTTAGAAGCATTGCGATTCAGCATGAGCCAAGGGGTCGACCATAGCCAAGAAATAAGGTTAGTTTCACCTATTGGTGCAACTAAATGGGTAGACTTTAATTTACGCATTCTCATTTCGCCCGAGGGAGTGGTTGAAGGGTTTTTAGGCACCTGCGCAGATGTGACAGAGCGCTACATTAACCAAGAAAAATTGCGACACATCGCAGAATATGATGGCCTGACAGGATTGGCCAATCGTGTGTTATTTCAAGACCGCTTACAACAAGCGTTTAATTGGGCAGAAAGAGATAACTCCTTAGTTAACGTGTTTTTTCTTGACCTCGACGGGTTTAAAGATGTTAACGACTCACTAGGGCATAATATTGGCGATATCCTTTTACAAAAAGTGGCTGAACGATTGGTCAATGCTTTACGCAAAAACGATACCGTTGCTCGTTTTGGCGGTGATGAGTTTGTTGTGCTTTTGGGGATAGACGACCACCTCACCGAAGTAATGGTAGTGGCAAATAAAGTGATACAAACAGTCGCCCAGCCCTACCTCATCGAAGGCAATGAAATATTCGTCACAACGAGTTTAGGCATTGCTCAAGGCAATCATAAAAACGCCAACCCAGATATTTTGCTAAAAAATGCAGATTTCGCGCTTTATAAAGCAAAAAGAGAAGGTAAAAATAAAATCCAGCTATTTAACGAAGAATTGGAGGCCGGTTCTGCTGAACGCGCTACCATGCTAAATAGTCTTCGTAAGGGCTTAAAAGAGAAACGTTTTCTTTTGCATTATCAAGCTATTTGCAACAGTACCACCAAGCAAGTGATCGGATTTGAGTCCTTGCTTCGCTTTAACAGCGAAGAAGGAGACTTGATTTATCCTGATAGGTTTATTCCGACCCTTGAAGAAACGCGGATGATCATTGAAGTGGGACGTTGGGTGATTGATGAAACCTGCAGGCAATTGAGTCAATGGCAAAATTGCGAGAATTTTCCGGAAGATGGTTATTTGGCTTTTAACGTGTCTGCAAAGCAGTTGCTCGATGATGATTTAGTCCAACATATTGCTGAGTCTTGCAAGTTGCATGGGATAAACCCAAGTCAATTGGTGATGGAGATGACGGAGTCGGTTTTTATCAACAAGCCAGAGCGTGTTAAAGGCATATTACACAGAATCAAAGCGCTTGGTTTACGTTTAGCACTTGACGATTTTGGCACGGGCTATTCGTCTTTAAGTTATCTGCAAAACTATCCATTTGATATTATCAAAATCGACAAATCGTTTATAGATGACTTATCAACAAGCAGTAATGATACAAAAATCGTAAAAGCGATTATTGCCTTGGCGTCATCGCTTGAGTTGGTTGTGGTAGCAGAGGGCGTTGAATCAGCGCAAGCGGGTAAAATGGTTGAACAATTGGGTGCGCATTTATTTCAAGGTTATCATTTAAGCAAACCTATCCCATCCGGTGATGTGCCAGTGTTTTTAGAAGCACAATCTAAGCAAACTAAGTGAAGCTAGCCAGATTCTAGTTGATGCAGACTAAGCGTCGCGTGGTAAACCTTTCTCAATAACGCGAATTAGGCGCTGATGTTGTCTAGAGGCATCGCTTGATAAATTGCATTTTTGCTTTTGGCTTTCAAGGGCCCATTCAAAATGTTCTTTAAGTACGGGGTCATGAGTCTGACTAAGTGCTTCTTCTAACTGTACAACAAATTGAATTTGATATGCCGCATTACCCATTGCGATGGATAAGTTTCGGCGCCAGTTTTGATAACCAATTCGCCTAATTGGCGACCCCTCTGTTTTATTTAAAAACTCTTCTTCGGTTAAGGCAAACAAAGTGCTTAAACTTGCGCCTTTTAAATATTCTTTAGCAAAAAAATCTTTTTCTTGAGTAATATCCGCATAACGGTTCCATGGGCAAACAAGCTGACAATCATCGCAACCATATACTCTGTTGCCCATTGCTTTTCTGTATTCAAGCGGAATTACTCCTTTATGCTCTATGGTCAAATAAGAAATGCATTTTCGGGCGTCTAGTTTATAAGGGGCAACAATTGCTTGGGTTGGGCAAATGCTAATGCAGGCAACACAACTACCGCAACCGTTTTGACTTGGCGTGTCGACAGGCAAAGGTATGTTCACAAACAACTCGCCTAAAAAGAACCACGAGCCCGATTCTTTATTAAGCGTAAGCGTGTGCTTACCCGTCCAGCCTAGGCCTGCTTTTTCGGCAATGGCATGTTCTAAAACGGGAGCAGAGTCGACAAAAGGCCTATAGTCAAAACCTTTACAATGTTGTTTAATTTGCTCGCCTAATTGTTTTAGGCGCTTGCGCATCAGTTTATGGTAATCACGGCCAAGCGCATACCGACTCACATATGCGGTTTTATCATCTGCTAAGTTACGCGCAAAGCTCGCATCAGGCGGCAGGTAGTTCATTGACACGCTAATAATACGGCAGGTATTTTCGTGTAGTTTGTTGGGGGCTAGGCGTTTATCGATGTTGCGCGCCAAGTAATCCATGTTGCCGTGGTAACCACTATTAATATAGTCGTCTAAGGCACGCTGATGTTGACTAAGGTCAATATCGCTTATACCAACTTGTTGAAAGCCTAGCGACTTTCCCCAAGCCTTGATATGGTTAGCTAGGGAGTTTAAATCGATGTGACCATCGGTATTATTGCTCACACTATCGGTATTGTCAGAATTAGCAAACGAGGACATGCATTCATGCTGCAGAAAAAAGGTACGAAGAGTTTAACACAAAAATTGTATCGTGCAGATCAAGTACGCCTACACGAAGAAACCGCAGCAAAACAAGTTGGCATTGATATGTTCAGCTTAATGCAACGCGCGGGCGCTAGCGTTTATCATCATTGTGTGTCGCGTTTTCCCAATGTCGACAACTATCTTGTGTTAGTCGGCATCGGACATAACGCAGGAGACGGTTACGTTGCCGCGTTAAGTGCTGCAAATTCGGGTAAAAATGTGAAAGTGTGCGCAATAGAACCCGACCGAGAAGTGCAGGGTGATGTCGCTAAAGCGAGAGACGCTTGGCTTGGGGCTGGTGGCAAGGTCGAGAGCTTTAAAGAAGATTACTTAAATAAAGCAGATGTTGTTATTGATGGCTTACTCGGAACAGGTATTAATGGCGTTATTCGCACAGAGTTTGCTGAAGTCATTGATGAAGTCAATAAGTCAAAATTGCCGGTGGTTAGTATTGATGTACCTAGTGGCTTAGATGCCAACACCGGTGACTCATTGGGTGAATGCATACAAGCAACTGCAACGGTCACTTTTGTGGGCATTAAGCTTGGACTTACCACAGGAGCAGGCAAGCAGTCGTGCGGAAAACTAATTTTTGAGGATTTAGGAATAGGCAAAACCTTTGCTGATATTGCCAGAAGCGATGCCAGTGCACTCGATTTTAGTCATTTTAAAGGTTTAGCCCCAAGACCAGTGCACAGTCATAAAGGCACCTATGGCCGCTTGTTATGTGTTGGCGGTAACAAGGGGATGTCGGGCGCAATTCGTTTAAGTGCAGAGGCAGCCTTACGCACCGGCACTGGCCTAGTAAAGGTTTACGCTCATGAAGATTCGGTCTTACAAATTTGCTCCGGCCGACCGGAACTTATGGTGTCTAGCAGTGGTCTATTAGAGGCCCTGAGATGGGCAACATGTATTGTACTTGGCCCTGGTTTAGGCCAAGATGAATGGAGTAAACTAACCTTTAATACGGTAATGGACTATTGTCAGCAAAATGCGAAGCCCATTGTGATTGACGCAGATGCGCTCAATCTTAAGGCGGTCAATACGAGTTTTGTTGCTTTAAGTGATTGTGTTATTACCCCGCATGTGGGTGAGGCAGCGCGTTTACTTAATGTGTCGATAGAAGAAATTGAAGGCAATCGTTTTAATTACGCCAGACAATGTGCCCAGCGATACGATGCTGTTTGTGTGTTAAAAGGCGCTGGCAGCATTGTTGACAATCAAAAACATTCGTGGGTATGCAGACACGGCAACCCAGGCATGGCAACCGCTGGTATGGGCGACGTACTTGCCGGTATTTTGGGGTCTTTGATGTCGCAAGGTTTGAATAAAAACATGGCTTGCCAATATGGAGTGTCGATTCATGCCAAGGCGGGTGATATAGTAGCGAAAAAATTTGGGCAGCGAGGCCTATTGGCCAGCGATTTGTTTGATACAGTTAGGGTTTTGATTAACGAATAGGCATGAAAATAGAGCAGTATTGTGCAGACGAAGCTAGCACGCAGTTGCTAGCAAATATAATGGGTGCAGCATTCCTGAAAATAGGGTTTGGCGGAACGTGTTGCTTTTTGAACGGAGAACTGGGTGCCGGCAAAACCACGTTCAGTCGTTATTTGTTGCGAGCGCTTGGTCACAATGGCAATGTAAAAAGCCCGACTTATACGCTGGTAGAACCTTATACTTTAGGCGATATCACCTTATATCATTTTGATTTGTATCGTTTGAATGACCCCGAAGAACTCGAATTTATGGGTATTCGCGACTATTTCACTTCATCTAGTGCAAGTCTTATCGAATGGCCTGAAAAAGGACAAGGCTTGCTGCCAGAACCTGACTTTTTAATTGATATTCGATACAAAGATGATGGGCGTTTATTTGCGTTTGAGGCGAAAAGTCCTTTTGCTAATGAATGCTTGACCCTATTTAAAGCTAACTTAAAACATGTAGCGTCTGAGGTCAGCAATAATGGCTAGAGCCCTCATGGCAGCTCACAAGCTTTGTGCTTTGGTATTCCTGTTTATTATTTGCATGAGTTTTAATGCTTATGCAAACAAAGTAGTAGATATACGCTTCTCGGACACTACCGATACTGCTAGGCTTGTTATTGAAACAAGCACCGAACCTGTATTTACCTACTTTACCTTGTCAGGGCCCGACCGTTTAGTCATTGATATTCAAGGGCTTGACCGCAATTTTAAGTTAAACAATATTGGCCTTGCAGGTAGTAAAGTAGAGCGCGTTAGACACAGCAAACCCAAAACAGAACAAGACACACGCATCGTGCTTGAAACCAGTAAAAAACTCAATCCACGCATTTTTAGTTTAGAACCATCAGGCAATGCTGGTTACCGCTTGGTCATCGAACTTGTTGACCCTAATCCTCCACCTAGTGCGCTCATCAATAATGCTGGCCCCGACCGCGATAAAGATATCATTATAGTGGTAGATGCGGGCCACGGTGGTGTTGACCCAGGCTCAATAGGACCAGAAGGAACCTACGAGAAAATTATCACCCTAAGCATTTCTAAGATGCTGGCAAAACTCATTGATGACGAACCGGGCATGCGTGCAGTGATGACTCGAGAGGGCGATTATTATATTTCCCCTAACGACAGGCCAAAAATTGCGGTCAGAGAAAATGCCGATTTGTTAGTATCAATACACGCCGACGCATTTACCACGCCGCAGCCCAGAGGTGCTTCGGTTTGGGTTTTATCGAAGGGTAGAGCCGACAGTGAATTAGGTCGCTTACTTGAGCAAACAGAACGCAGTTCAGAGCTGTTAGGCGCAGCTGCTGAAGTGATTGAAGACCGCGATACAGAGCGCTACTTCGCCGAGACTATTTTAAATATGTCGATGGACTTGTTTAGGGCACAAAGCTATGAGCTGAGTAACGAAGTCATCAAAGACATGAAAAAAGTCACTAAAATGCATAAAAAAACACCGCAAAGTTTGAGTTTGGCAGTGTTAACAGCGCCTGAAACACCGTCGATACTCGTTGAAGTGGGTTTTATTTCTAATCCACAGGAGGAGAAAAACCTTAACTGGGCCAAGCACCGCCAGCGCCTAGCGCAGTCAGTTTTTACATCGGTCAAACGGCATTTCAAAAAAACACCACCAGACGGCACCCTTTGGGCAAAGTGGAAAAATGAAGCACCTGCAACACATACAGTGAGCAGCGGTGAGTCCTTATCTTTACTTGCGCAGCGTTATGGCGTGAGCGTGCGCGAACTCAAATCGTCAAATAACCTAAAATCTGACCTTGTGCGAATTGGCCAAGTGCTTACAATACCGCAATAACCTAGACTCAAAAGGACCGCGTAGTTTATGAGCACGCCATTGCAAGCCACTATTGCCGTATTGTCACCGCAGCTAGCCAACCAAATTGCAGCGGGCGAGGTGGTAGAGCGCCCAGCGTCGGTGGTTAAGGAGCTCGTTGAGAATAGCCTTGACGCCGGTGCCACTCAAATTCATGTTGAAATAGAGCAAGGCGGCCAAAAGCGTATATTGATTCGAGACAACGGCATTGGTATTGCTAAAGACCAACTTGTATTAGCATTGAGTCGTCACGCAACCAGCAAAATTTCAGACATTGATGACCTTGAAAATATTACCAGTATGGGTTTTAGAGGCGAGGCTTTAGCCAGTATTAGCTCGGTAAGCCGGCTTAAACTTACTTCTAAACCCCAATCGCAAAGCGAAGCTTGGCAAGCACAAGCTGAAGGGCGCGATATGCAAGTAGAGGTGACCCCTGCTGCGCACCCAGACGGTACCTCTATCGAAGTGCTTGATTTGTTCTTTAATACCCCAGCACGGCGCAAGTTTTTGCGCACAGGAAAGACAGAATTCCAGCATATTGAGCAAATTATTAAACGCATTGCCTTAACGCGTGTCGATGTTCGGTTTGAGCTGGTGCATAATCAAAAAACGATTTTTAAATATCCATCGGGTAGAG
>CAZXTD010000172.1:0-5190 GCA_964643575.1 uncultured Glaciecola sp.
CGCCAAAGGCATCTTGCATATCGCGAGTGATACCGTTTTGGCGGCCTAATAACTCAGCGGTCATTCCCATGCTGCCAGAGGCTTTTGCAGTGTATTTTGCCATGCCTGGATGAAAATCGATATTGTAGTTCATTGGCACATGGCCCATATGCTCTACACCACCAATCATATATACGTCACCGCGTCCGGTCATAATTCCGGATACGGCATCATGCAGCGCTTGCATCGACGACCCGCACAGGCGGTTAACCGTTACTGCCCCAGTACTGCGAGGAATATTAGTTAATAGCTGAGCATTACGCGCAACGTTAAAGCCTTGCTCTTTGGTTTGCTGGACACAGCCCCAAATGATATCTTCGATCTCAGTAGGGTCGAGCTTAGGGTTACGTTCCAATAACTTACTCATTAAGTGTGCGGATAGAGTTTCTGCGCGCACATTTCTGAACACACCGCCTTTAGAGCGGCCCATAGGGGTACGAATACAATCAATTACCACTACATCTTTCATTATTTATTCTCCTGTATTTTGCGTCGCAGTTACTTAGGCGAAGTAAGATTTATTTGATGCGGCCATTTCCCTTACCCCATCACTTATTTGATAAATAGGACCAAGGTCAGCATATTTGTCTGCCAAACCAACAAAGTTAGCGAGTCCCATCGTTTCGATATAACGGAATATACCGCCTCTAAACGGCGGGAAGCCAAGGCCATATAATAAGGCCATATCAGCTTCAGCTGCGCTACCTACAATGCCTTCTTCTAAGCATCTAATCGCCTCGTTGGCCATGGGAATCATAACCCTTGCGATAATCTCTTCACTGCTAAATTCTCGTTTTTCAGCCACGTGGCCAGCGAACAAGTTATATGCTTCATCAGCAGCCGTTTTGCTTGGGCGTCCGCGTTTGTCCTTGCCATAGTTATAGAAACCTTTGCCGTTCTTTTGTCCAAGTCTGTCGTTTGAATAAAGCAAAGTGACCGGATCATTCTCAATCTTTTGCATACGCTCAGGGATGCCATCAGACATAACACCTGAGGCGTGGTCAGCAGTATCCATTCCTACAACATCTAAGAGGTATGCAGGGCCCATTGGCCAACCAAATACTTTTTCCATTACTTTGTCGACGGCGGTAAAGTCGGCACCATCAATCAGCAAACGACTGAATCCAGCAAAATAAGGGAACAAAACGCGATTCACTAAAAAGCCGGGGCAGTCATTAACTACGATGGGCGTCTTTCCCATTTTCAGCGTTGCAGCAACAACAGCTGCTATAGTTGCATCGTCTGTGCTTTCGCCTCTGATAATTTCAACTAATGGCATTTTGTGTACGGGGTTAAAAAAGTGCATACCACAAAAACGTTCAGGCTTATCTAGTGCTCTTGCTAGTTGATTAATTGAGATAGTTGAAGTGTTAGAACAAATAATCGCGTCGTCACTAACAGTTTGCTCTGTCTCTTTTAGCACTGCGGCCTTAATTTTAGGATTTTCTACAACGGCTTCTATGACTAAGTCGGCGTCTGTAATAGCTTTCATATCAAGCGTGGCAGAAATATTATTGAGGGTCGATGCCATTTTTTTGCCATCAACTTTACCGCGCTGCATACCTTTTTCTAAGATTTTTGAAGCTTCGGCTAAACCCAGGTCAAGGGCAGGTTGTGCAATATCCTTCATTACAGTAGGAATACCTTTAACTGCACCCTGATAGGCAATACCGCCGCCCATTATGCCCGCGCCTAAAACAGCATGCTGCCCCACGGCTTTGGTGGCCGCTTTTGCCATTTTTTTGCCTTTGCCTTTCACCAATTGGTCGGCAAGGAAAATACCTACTTGGGCTTGGCAAGCATCGGTTTTCGCAAGGGCAACAAAGCCTTCGTTTTCTAATTTAAGCGCGCCCGCGCGTCCGCTAGCGGCAGCCTTTTGAACAGTTTCTACCATCTTATGCGGGGCAGGGTAATGTTTACCTGCCTGAGCAGCAACCATAGCAGCGGCCGTAGAGAAACTCATCATTGATTCATTAGTATTTAAGCTCAGCGGTGACATTTTTTGTTCGCGCCTGAGTTTCCAATCAAATTTACCGTTTATTGCATCAAGCAGCATCTTGCGAGCTGCTTGATGTAAATTATCTGGCGCCACGACTGCGTCAACAGCACCTTCTTGCATTGCTTTTTGCCCATTGCGGTCGCGGCCCGTCGTCATCCACTCTAAAGCGTTATCTGACCCTATTAATCGAGGAAGTCTTACCGTGCCGCCAAAACCAGGCATAAGTCCTAGTTTGACTTCGGGTAAGCCAATACGAGCGCTAGTGTCTGCAACTCTTAAATCGCAAGCGAGGGTCATTTCACAGCCGCCGCCTAATGCGAAGCCGTTAATTGCGCAAATCGTCGGGACAGGGAGGTCTTCGAAATGGTCAAACACTTGTGATGTTTGTGCGACCCATTCCAGTACTTCAGACTCAGGCAAGGCAAAAAGGCCGGTAAATTCAGTTATATCTGCGCCAACGATAAACGTAGATTTAGCGGAGCGCACTAAAACGCCCTTTACGCCGTCTGTGGTTTGGATTGCTGCACATGCTTTGTCAAGTTCCGATACGGTTTGCTGGTCAAATTTATTGACCGAGCCTTGCGCATCAAAGACGAGCTCAGCAATACCGTCGTCGGTCATTGTTACCGAAAGACTGTTGCCTTCAAATACCATCTTAATCTCCTAGATTGATAAATAATGCTGGTTAACTTTTGCTTCGTGCCGATATTTACAATGTATATCCCAGCTAAATAAGCTATCGTAGTAATATCGGCTTTAAATTTATACTGTAGTGAGTGAGTAGACCTCTTTATGTTGCCTGTAAGGGCGGATGCCTAGATAAACATGTTCTAGAAATGCGCGTAAAAGTTATAAAAAGAATCGAACTAACAGCTACGTTTAATGTATAAATATTGTGGTAACGAATACTACGCTATTCAAGCTATATTGGTCTTATTTTTTTAGCGCCCGTTGTTTAGCTGCTTTATGGTTTGTGCTCTAAAAGCTGTAAGTGCTCGCCGCCAGCAACAATTAGCGTCTCTTCATTAACAACATGAGTTTTTTATAGCAAACACAACAGGGTGAAATTTTATGTGCCTAAGGGCAAAACGGTCAGAATTGAAGCAATTGATAGAAAAAGCGAGTAAAACCCCATCGACAGTTTTGTGTGGCTTAGTTTTGACCATTTTGTCGTTTACCGCAAATGCGCAAGTAGAGGTGCAAGCAGCGCCCAAGCAAGCAGGGATGACTAAAGAAAGCTCTGAGCAGTCTCAACCTAGCGCAGAATCAACTGAACAGATGCTTGAAAATGCCTATGTAAATCTGCCTGCCGATCAACGTCTATTTGATATTGAAAGCCCTGAACGAGAGGCCCAGAGAAAGTTGTTTCTAAAAGCTGAAAGAAGCGTTTGGAAAATGGACGGTGAGGAATTACTAGAAACAGTCAGAGAACTCGGTGATTACCCGCTCGTGCCTTATTTGTTAGAGCGTAAGTTGAGTGACCGCATGAGGTCGACTGACGCCAAACAAATATCCGCTTTTTTATCCTTGTACAAAGACACGCCTTTGGCCAATAAAGTCAACAGAAAATGGCTACATTACTTAGCCAAACGCAATAAGCGAGACTTGTTTTTAGAGTTTTACGAACCCAGCAGTAATGCTACCTTGGCTTGCACATACATTGATTATAGCGTTGCTGATGGCAGCGACATTAGCTTATTTTATCCGAAAATAGCCGAGTTGTGGACAGTTGGCAAATCACAGCCTAAACAATGCGATGGTATTTTTAAGCGTTGGATTGATGCGGGTGAGTTAACCGAAGACTTAGTACTTCAGCGTATTCAAAAAGCGGCCGATGGCGGCAGTCATACGCTAATACCCTATTTAAAAACGCTATTACCTAGAGAAAAGCAATACCTAGCTGATCTATGGCATAAAACAAGGCGAGACCCTTCAGTTGTGCGTCGAGCAAATTTGTTCCCCGGCAAGTATCCACTCATCGAAGCAGAAATCATGAGCTATGGTTTGTCTCGCTATATTTGGCGCGACCAAAATCGAGCAATCAAAGCATTTAGAGCTGCTGAGGACCGCCTCGCCTTCGCTAGAGAACAGCAAGCAAGAATTTATGGTCGCTTTGGGATTAAGCTGGCGATTGATAATCATAAAGAAGCTGAAACATTTTTGACAAAAGCCAGTGATGTAAGCGATGACCCTGAAGTAATGCGATGGCATTTAGCACATCTACTGAAAGCACAAGATTGGGCGAGGATAGTCTTGTTAATCGAAAACTCTTCACCCCAAAAGGTAAGTGCAAATGATTATTCGTATTGGTTAGCGCGCGCTTACGAGCAATTAGGACGACTGGATGAAGCTGAAATTTTGTATCGTCAAGTCGCCAGCCACCGTCATTATTACGGATTTTTAGCCAGTGCTAGGCTCAATCAGCCCTACGATTTAGAAAACGCGCCTGTGAATGTTTCAAAAGCGGCTGTATTAAGTATTTTAGACATGCCGGCAGCTCAAAGAGCATACGAACTGCGGGTACTTGAAAGATGGCATCATGCACGATTAGAATGGCGACATTTACAACGTCAGTTGAATGATGAAGATAAATTGGCAACAACGGTCATTTCAAGCGCATGGGGGTGGCATGACCAATCGATATTTACCTTCTCGCGTGAAGGATACCTAGATGATGTTGAAAGACGTTTTCCGACAGCATTTGCTGATATCATCACTCGCGAAGCAAGTAAAAATAAGATTGAGCCAGAGTGGGCTTTTGCAATTGCGCGCCGCGAAAGTTCGTTTATGCCCGATGCGGTGTCGCCGGCTAATGCAAGGGGCTTGATGCAGGTACTGCCGAGTACCGCGAAATACCTTGAAAAAAGGCGTGTGAGTTCGAGCCAGTTATTAGATGTAGACACGAACGCAAAAATTGGTAACAAGTACCTGCGTTACTTGCTCGACAAATTAGACGATAACACTATATTGGCAACGGCCTCTTACAATGCAGGTTGGCGCAGGGTTAGGCAATGGCTTCCAGAGAAGCAAGCGCTTGAAGCCGATATATGGGTTGAATTGATTCCTTTTAAAGAAACAAGAAACTACGTGAAGGCTGTGCTTGCATACAAACAGATTTACAGAGCACAGTTGGAACATTTACCGCTTCCTGA
>CAZXTD010000172.1:5200-8457 GCA_964643575.1 uncultured Glaciecola sp.
CTGAAGTTTTTAAAGAGTTTATAGAAACTGACATTCCTGTTTCTCTTTAATCAATAGCTTATGCGGTCAAACCTCTTGATGGCAATCCTTGTGATAGCCATCCCTAGCAGGCGCATTCCAAGCGCGTGATGATTTGTGTTAGCATATGCCAATTCAAAAAGGGCATAAAAAACAAGCTCGTTTCTAATTTTCAGGAGAGAATATGTCATCTCAGGCAGTTACCCTAGCTACCGAACTTGCATCCAACTATTCACAGCATATTGAAACATTACAAAAGCGCACAAAAGAAGCCCTTGCTCGCGAGAGTATTGACGGATTAGTTATTCACTCAGGACAAGCAAAGCGTTTGTTTTTGGACGACAACAATTACCCTTTTAAAGTGAATCCGCAGTTTAAAGCATGGTTACCCGTTGTTGATAATCCAAACTGTTGGCTCATAGTCAATGGTGAAGATAAGCCTAAGTTGGTATTTTATCAACCGGTAGACTTTTGGCATAAAGTACCACAAACGCCAACAGAGTTTTGGGTCGATTATTTTGATATTGTTTACCTTAAACAAGCCGACGCTGTAGAAAAACACTTGCCATACGATCGCGCCAAGTTTGCTTATATTGGTGAGTATATTGAGGTTGCCAAAGCTTTGGGTTTTGATTTAGTTAATCCCGACCGCGTGATGCATTATTTGCATTTCCATCGAAATTCAAAAACAGATTACGAACTGGTGTGTATGCGAGAATCAAATCGTATTGCGGTTGTCGCACACAAAGCGGCTCGAGATGCATTTTTTGCGGGTAAAAGTGAGTTTGAAATAAACCAAGCTTATTTACTCGCTGCGCAGCAAGGCGATAACGAAGTGCCTTATACCAATATTATAGCGCTAAATGAGCATACTGCGGTATTGCATTACATGGTGCTAGATACACAAAAGCCGAGTAAACATTCATCTTTTTTAATTGACGCTGGCGCAAGTTTTAATGGCTATGCCGCAGATATCACTCGCACTTATTGTACTCAAGAAAACCACTTTTCTGCATTAATCAAAGCAGTAGATGCGCTAAACTTAGATGTGATTGCACAAATGAAGCCTGGGGTAAGTTACGTTGATATGCATGTGGCCGCGTATAAAGGCGTTGCCCAGATACTTGTAGACTTCGGGATTATTAATATGACTGCCGATGACGCTGTGGCCTCAGGCATTGTGAGCACTTTTTTCCCGCACGGTATTGGTCACCCACTAGGCTTGCAAGTACATGATGTAGCTGGGCATGTTGCAGATGACCGCGGTACTCCCTTAGCGCCGCCGAAAGAGCACCCTTTTTTGCGCTGCACTCGTATCATAGAGCCCAAACAGGTTTATACGATTGAACCTGGTGTGTATTTCATCCCTACTTTACTTGCTGAGCTCAAGAGCAGTGAAAACTCTAAATATATTAACTGGAACGTGATTGAAACATTCTTACCCTTCGGCGGTGTAAGAATAGAAGACGATATTATTGTTCATCGGGACCGTAACGAGAATATGAGCAGAGACGCCGGTTTATAAAAAAAGGCATATTTATTAGTCAAATTGACCAATTGATATAAAGGCGTTTCGTGGTTTTATTTCTAACTATATGAAATAAATGGATAATTATCTTGGTATTAAGTTTGCTAAAGAATAAGTGACGCATTTGGATGTGGGCTATTTATCTATCATCTATTGATGATAAATAGTTCGCATGCATTCATTTGCTGACTTATTCACAATATTAGGAGCAAACTATATGGAAGCGATTTTCGGTTTTTTCTTTTTTATAATATTTGGCATTATATGGCTAATTCCATTAGTTGCTATTCTTATATCGCGCCGTACTTCGGGCGGTGAAAAGTTTGCTTGGGTATTAGCGATGTTATTTGTATCGTGGTTTGCTTGGATATTTTATCTATTGCTCGCTCCACTCAAAGATAGGCACGCAATACGTTAGGCACTGCTTAAGTGTGTTTGCCGCCAATTAGCGGCATTCTTTAACTTGTGCGATTAACCGCAATATCGGCGAGACCAATCAGTGCTTGTTTATAATCAGATTCTGGCAACACGGCTAATGCCGCTTTCGCTTTACTCGATTCTTCAATGGCTAGCTTTTGCGTATATTCCAGCGAACCTGTTTTTTGCATGAGGTCGAGGATAAGATCAAAGTGCTGCATACCATCTGCATTTTCTATTGCGCTTTTAACTAATGAAGCGTTCTCTTCATTGGCATTCCACATGGCATGCAATAAAGGGAGTGTTGGTTTACCTTCAGCTAAGTCATCGCCAGCATTTTTACCCATATCATCTTCTTGCGCCGTGTAATCGAGCACATCATCAATTAACTGAAAAGCAGTGCCAAGATGTTTACCGTAATTTTGCATAGCATGCTCCACATCTTTACTTTGGTCTGTTAAGACCGCGGCAAGCTGGGTGGCGGCTTCAAACAGGCGCGCTGTTTTACTATAAATGACTTCAAGATAGCTTTCTTCGGTGGTATTTGGGTCGTTACAATTCATTAATTGCATTACCTCACCTTGAGCAATACGGTTTGTGGCGTCAGACAATATGTCCATCACTCGCATGCGCTTCAGACCTACCATCATCTGAAAAGCTCTAGAATATAAAAAGTCGCCCACCAGTACACTCGCCTGATTGCCAAATACAGCGTTAGCTGTTTCTCTGCCGCGCCGCATGGTCGACTCATCAACCACGTCATCGTGCAGCAAAGTTGCAGTGTGAATAAACTCTATGATCGCAGCAAGGGCGTGGTGGTCGTTTGATTTTATATCAAGCGCACGCGCCGCCAGCACAGTCATCAAAGGCCGAAGACGCTTGCCGCCGCTGTTTACTATATAAAAACCAAGCTGGTTGATTAGCACAACGTCTGATTTAACTTGTGCCTGAATAAGTTGATTGACCGACTGCATGTCTGGGTCAGACAACGCTTTTATAGTATTTAAATCCATTACTGCTTAAAATAAGTGAAAAACATAAGTCTTTATTCTACATTATTCTTTTGTGAAGACTAGCTAAGTCGCTGTTTTGGCGATTATTTGGTAAATAACAGTTTGCGGTTTTGAGCTTCTGCGAGTTTTGTGCAAATAAAACACGAATTTAGTGTTATTTTCACTTGTATCAAAGTTAATCTTTCCCTATAATCTGCGCCCTGTTTTTTGAATTGAGCGCATGAATGCGCAGAGCGGAGAAATATATGTACGCGGTTTTCCAAAGTGGTGGCAAACAACAC
>CAZXTD010000173.1:0-5760 GCA_964643575.1 uncultured Glaciecola sp.
GTATAGCAGTTATCGGCCTAATGTGAAATATGCTAAATTTTAAGCACTAAAGGCTATTGGCTTATGCCTTTAGTGCTTTGTTCCTAGTCTTATGAACGGCTAGCAGACGGATGCGTTTTATCGTAAACCTCTCTTAATTTTGTCATGCTAACGTGGACATAAATTTGTGTAGTGGATATGTCTGCATGACCTAAGAACGATTGAACATGCCGAATATCAGCACCATTGTCTACCATATGAGTTGCTGCGGCATGACGATACTGATTGCATGCCCCCTTTTTACGTACATCACTAAGTTTTATATATTTAGCGACCAGCTCAGATAGTTGAGAATCTCTAAACGCTTTGCCGTTATTGGCCAAAAATAACGTTTTACCTGAGTGCTGATTAGTTAAAGTTCCTCGCACTTCTTTGAGGTATTTATAAATCCATAAACACGCTATTTTTGCACATGGCACATACCTATCTTTGCAGCCTTTGCCTTGATTCACTCTTAGTTGACGCTGTTCAAAGTCAATGTCATCTAAGTTGAGTTGCCTAAGCTCAGTTCGCCTTATGCCAGCCGCATAATAGGTTTCCATAATGGCTCTATCACGTACTCCTTTTGCGCCATAGTATTGAGCTTGTTGAAGTACCTTTTTCACCTCTTTAGTGCTTAAAATTGGTTTGGGAAGCGGTCTTCCTATTTTTGGTAATTCAAAGTGTTCTGTCGCATTGGTCAGCAAAACTTGTTTACTATGCAATATTTTTATCATGTGCCGAACAGCTGTCAATCTATACCGAATGGTGCCTCGGCTTAACGGCTCACCATCTAATAACTTTCGATGATGATTGAGATAATATTGGTACTTCTCAAGTAAATTCGTATTTATATCCTTAACATTGGTAACTTCATTCAACAATGCCCAATGCTCAAAAAGGCGTAGAGTTGCTAATTTGGTTTCTATTGTGCGCTCTGATTGTCCCTTTGCTTTACACAACTCAATATAGAAATAGATGCAGTCAGACATTGCTAAAGATTCGGGTGAATTAATGAACATACCTTACTCCCCAAGCCATAATAAAGAAATTGATAGGTAGTTCATAAATCGTATCGCGATACCACTGAATAATACGAGGCGCTTTGCGACTAGGACAAATATGTTTTATTCCACACACTGCGACCAGTCTATCGTCGATATAAACGGGCTCAACAACACAACCCCTAAATACTTCGTGGCCATTTTCCTTTGTCAATCCTACGCGACGCAACGTACCTCTAAATCCAGCACCTTCACTCTTACTTGAAGTGTCTATATACCGGTTTAGTGAACGATCGCACACTCCAATATAGTTGTTGGCAATTGCCTCCCTGCATATCCCACGGCGCGACAACTTGTCGATTAAGTGCTGATTATGTAATAAGCGCTGATGATAAATATCAAACAGTTGGTGCAAATAATTCTCATCCACATTAACGATCGTAAGCATCGATTCTAGCGAATCGTTGTATGCTGCTTCACTATTTAGCGCTTGCATGTGCCTTCCCTCCCTTTAACGCATTTAACTTCCTAAACGACTCAACCTTCTCAAAATCGTAGACATTAGCACTGTGCACAATTCGGTCAAGAATAGCATCGGCAATGGTGGAATCGCCCAGCGCACTGTGCCACTGCGATGGCTTATACTGCGAAGTAATGATAAGTGAGCCTTTACCATCACGTTTTTCAACCACGTCAAATAGCAGGCGCCGGTGCACTTCTGACATAGGCGCAATCGCCCAATCGTCTATCACTAACACAGGGACATTTACCAACTTCCTCAATAATGAATTAAAGATCCGCCGGTCATCTTGGCTATCAGCTGCTTTTAACTCGAGAAGCAAATCGTGAAAACGATAAAACAAAACTTTATACCCAAGCTCTATCAGTGCGTTAGACAACGCGCACGCGATAGTGGTTTTTGCGACACCAGTTGGCCCTAACAACAATACGTGGGCATGCTCTTTTACCCAATCTGCTAACGCGAGCCTCGCCAGCTCTCGTTTGCTAAGGACTTTTTGTCGCTGAAAATCAACATCTGCGGTGGTGGCATCGGGCCAGCGCAATTTGGCCGACCGTCGATTACGCTGCTCGGTAGCCAGCTTATTAACGCTTAGTTGCTCATCACACAATTGCTCTAGTAAGACAAGCGCGTCGGCAAGTTTTATATTCAGTGGTTTGACGGCGTGTGAAAAAGAGCGTTCAAATGCGCCTAGCTTTAACGCTGCTAGTTTTTGTTTCATGGCATTATTCATGATGCTCTCCTTGCTCTTGAGTCACATCGTAATAGTGCTTACCTCTCAAGTTGGCATGCGTCTGTAAATCAACTGGCGGCGAATCGTTTTGAATGTCGTAAGCGTTTGACGAAACAATCAGCTTGATATGTGTCGGAGTCGTCTGCGAATAATCTAAGGCAAATTGGCAAGCCCGCTCAAAATCCTCGCTTGAAATCTTCGATTTTTCATATGAGGACTGGATTTTTCGACATGCAATGTTTGCGTTGAATGATTTCGGATGGACGCCAGTAAATTGCAATGACATGATTTTTTGGACGGCTTCGCCAAATTGCTCTGCCCACAGCCAATAATACTCAAGCGCTTTGTCTTCCATATACTGATGGTCAGGATGCATATGTTCAGTTATGCGAATTTCTTCGCCTTTTTCATAACTGCGCGGGTGCTTGGCTATCTCTTGCATGTCATGTAACACGGTAACGTGGCGTCGTGTCACATGAATATCAACGGGTTTATGGGCGTATTGATAAGGCACTGAATATGCGTTCTCTGCAACCTCTACCATATAGTTTTCGGGCACACGACAGCCTAATACTTGCTCAACCAACGCTAAACGTTTTTGAGGCAGTGTACCTAGTTTTGGCTTATCAAGGCGCTCAAACTCAATATTACGCGTGGTGCTACGTTTTTGAAATGGCGCATCGTTTAGCTTTTCGACCTCTCTTGATAAATAAGCATTCATTTCATCAAGGCTAAAAAACCGCATATTTTTCATATCTGCTAAAATACGGTTGGTAATAAATCCAACGGCTTGCTCGGCAAGTGCTTTATCTTGCGGTGCACGCACTCGTGCAAATACAATACTCACGCCATAATGAACGCTAAAACGTTCGTAGTTGCTAGCAATAACGCGCGTTTGCTTAGTGGTATTCACTAAGGCCCGTGGATTGTCTGGTACTATTATCTCTGGGACACCGCCAAAGTACTCTAGCATCGCAATTTGTGCTTCTATCCAATCAGTTGTTGTTTGACGTGGCGTCGCATAGGCAAACATCTTTTGTGAGTACCCCAGTATCCCTACAAATATTTGTGCTTTTTGAACCGCTGTTTTACCTGGTCTACCATAGTTGAGGGTGGTACCCGCATAATCCACAAATATGATTTCGCCTGCTCTGTGATTCATTTTCATCGAGAGTTTTTGTGCTTTGCGATAGTGCCGATACCCTTGATAAAACTGACTACGGCCAATGGCTTTTTGACCCGCGCTAGCAATGTAATCAAGCCAGCAGTTAAAAATAGTTTGTTTACGATTACCCATCAATACGCGATGAATGTATTGATAATCAGGCTCAATTTTATCAATTTGGCGATAAGGGTAATTGGGAAAGAATAACTTGAGCAAGTCGCCTTTGGGTGTATTGACCATATCGTTAATATGGAGATTGTGCCTTTCTATGAAGTAACGATAGCGGATAACACTTTGATGCGAGCATCCAACAATATCCCCAACTTCTCTTGCACTAAGTGGACTGTCTTTCTTAAATCGTGCGATATGACATATTTTTTGTTTCGATAACATAATTATTTTCCTTCATTAAGTTTAAATGAAGGGCGCACCAGTGCCGTCAGAATGTATTGAAATTCTTGACAGCCTCCAGAAACAAGCTATTCTTTAAGAGTCAGTGGTCGAAAATTGACACCTAAAGAAGCTTTGTGGTTTTTATCACAAGGCTTTTTTGCTTTTACGCCCTCGTTGTTTTGCACAGTTATTTTTTCTTCGTGTTACACCTCCTTTGTTGTTGGCATTGTGCTATCCACAAGGCAATATCTTTAACTAACGCAAAGTAACCGCGTCTGTTTGGGAGAGTAAAAAGTGGCACTTCTACATATGAACGCTTAATAGCTTGTCGCAATGCATCTTGGCTCGGATAACCAAGAGCCTGCCGCAACGACTCCCCACTTAGCATCAGCATGTTGTACTTTTTGAACAGCTGGGCTTCGAGTTGCTTCGCTAGTTCACTGACTGATTCTTGTGGCACGTCCAAAACACCCTCACCTAAATTAATAAATAGTTTATCAATAAGTCTAGTCGTGACTGAGCCAGACGCAATTGTATTAAATGGCTTAAAAAAAGTGCAATTATTTGCACATCAAAAATAGCAAATATTGTCTATGCTCTAAGTTGTGGGGTAGGAGGGAGATAAGATATGTATCGAAAGCTGCCGCTGAAGTTAAGGTCTTTTGTGACTCAATTGGTCATAGCGCGACTCATGAGAGTGGTCGATGAAAAAAGTGTAGCTGGTTTAATTGAAGAACTGACGAAGCTTTATCCAAATGACGAAATACTGAAGACCGAAGTTATCTCGCGTTTCTGGTATCGAAAACGTAACGGACAACCATTGGCATGGAAAAATAAAATATTGCATATGTCGCAAGTTTTTGATGAAACGCTTTCTATCATCAACCATCCGGCGTTTGAGATACTAGTCTGTACACAAAAGGCATTATGGAAAGCCTATTTTATGGAGAAACGACAAAGCAACCCCGATATTTTTGCCTATCACGAATTATTGACAGCCGCACACGAAGAGCAAGATGAGGAAGCTTTACAATTAGCGGCATTTTCATTTTATAAACTACAACAACTTTCTCTTAAACCTAACCTCGATACGCTCAGGCTATTGTTGCTGGCCAAGAGGTGCTTCCTATCCTCTGAAGCAAGGCGGTATAACAGGATGTTAATTCAAAATAGTTTTGACGCGCTAAAGCGAGAAATAACGAATATAAAATATGAAAAAGCAATCGACCAATTGCTCACCCGTTATCTCGAACGTTAAACAAGCTTGGTATATCGCGGTACCATTACAGCCTGAAAAACTCGTTTTGATACCAGAATCTACGTTGTTGCTATTAAGGAGTAGGCAGCGGTTTGATTAAAAAGACCTATCTTTGGTGCTAGATTTTTATCTACTCGCATCTTTATCGTGTTGATTTATTAATTTCAACGACTTATTTATTTGTCAAAACTTGTTGGAACAGTGGTCCTCGTTAATTGGAATCAAGTGTCACTGCTATCGGAATATGCAATTGCATATTACAGCCCCCATGGACCACAGTTCCGTATAGGCTGGACCACGTTTCCGGCAAGAAGGACCAGAATACTTAGAAATGTGACATCTTCGTTTGCAAGGTATTTATTGCAATTTTACACTGATTCCTTTCTTCCCTTGAGATAAGTTAACGGTACCTGACCGAGCCCTACATGCATATCAGCGTCGGAATCGTTCGCACTCAGCGAGAAATAGTATGAAATCGAAATTTATTTAGCTCGTCACTTTAAGTTGATTTTTTTAAATATAACTTCACTTATTTCCTGTGCTTTTTCTCTCCAAGTATTTTTTTTATCATTAGTGTTGTTAATAAACATAAACCTTAGCGTAACATAATGTTTGCCTGAAATAAGAGTAGAATACTGTATGATGTCTCCCAACTTAGGTACTTTATAC
>CAZXTD010000173.1:5770-8421 GCA_964643575.1 uncultured Glaciecola sp.
ATTTCAAACCCTGAAACTATATTGTATGATGGGTTCTCTAAGCCAACTTGATTAAAAGCTTTTGTGTAGTCCTCTGTTATGAACGATTGCAATGTACATAAATTTTCTAATATCTCATCTGGCTCAGATGGTTTATATGCTTCAACTAATATAGAAAACTCCATAGTGCCACTAATTCCCTTCCAAAAGCCGCCCCCATAATTCCAGCTAATTTTAAGCGGTGTGAGAAATCCGAAGGTTGTAAACGAATCGACATCTTCAAGGTCAACCTCCCTGTTCACAATTGGGCCCAATACATCACCTTTATTAAAGTTTCCTGGAACTGTAACTTCTAATTTTTTAGTAGCTAAATCCAAACTATACTTAGACCATTTTGATTTATCAGGTTCATTGGCATTTGTAAAATTACTCATCATCGCAAATAGCATTGTTAATAAAAACTTCCTTTTTAAAGAATGAAACACTATTAATTCCCCATATAAGGTAATGTATGGGGGCTTTCTTTCGGGCCGCCATTAGCTACATTCTTTAATTGAAATAAAGAACGAATAATTGTTATTGGGTTTAAAGTGTTAAAGCCCGCTATGTTGGGAACAGGGTCGAATGGATGATCGCGATAACGTCCAATTTTAATACCTGACCGACTCAATATTCTTCCAGTAACCCATCTATTAGTTGCACCAGCATGGATATTTACCCGCATATTGGACAGATTTGCTTTGCTATACCTCACAGCCTCACTAAATATTGCTGCGCCTTGACTATGTGCAACCCAATTTACACGTCGCCCACTAGCCTCTGTTTCCTTTAGCACTGTAGCAGTAAACTTGGAAATATCAGTAGTGAATCCCATTTTGTCCTTTAGAGACTCCCAGCCATCCGCTAGCAGACCACCGGTAGGGTTATAAAGCAAAGTGTAACTCGTAACGTTTGAGAAATCAGCATCAATATGCTGCCCCATTAACCAAACGGCATAACCAGGCGGATTTAACATTCCATTAATTGCTGCGTGTTCATTATCAACAGAATCTGTCGCAGCCGTAACTATCCAAATACCTTTTATTTTGTTTACGTTGTATAACCCAGGTATTTCTGGATCAATAACTCCGTTTGGATCACCATTAGGAGTCGTCCCGTCGGCGCTATCATTGTCAGCTGCAATTTTACTTTGTGCACCAATTTCGGTACTTTTAGGGTTCGTTTTTGAATTTCCAGTATTAGAGCCATTGCTTCTATAAACAGTTACCCATCCCCCTCCTTTTCCCTCTCGATGGTCCCGCTTTTCTCTGTCTTTTGTACAATCGCTATCGCCGCCTGCATCACAGTCAGGTTTATAACCACTGGGATCAGTTCCGGACAGTGGGTTATTCATAATGTAGCTATATGGATTAATACCTTGACTGTTTCCACTGCCATGTACAAACGGGTCAACCGACATAAACCGCCCAACATTATAATCGTATACCCGCCCGTTCATATGAATGGACAAGCCTAGTGCACATCCAAGTACATATGGCGGTTTGGCATAGAGAGCAGTGGTGTTAAAGAGTATTGTTGTTGCTTGAGTACACCTTGTTAAATAAATTCCTAGAGGCGGTTTTGTAGTCAAAAAACCAAGTAGCGTTAAAAAGTAAGAGCTTTCTGTGTCTTATAGATAACCTCGGTGAACCACGATTTTTATTCTATTTTTCTTTCAAATTGAACAATGTTCGAATATGTGCATTTATTTTCGACGCATATTCTAAAACCTATTTGATCGCTTACTTCTCTTAGTTTGAAAATTTTATCAATAATGCTCAGAGAATTTATTACGCCAACAATCTCATATGGCCCTAAGTGTTTAGGATCTTGAATAAAACAGGGTTGATTCAAATATGTGTAAACATTTGCAACTTTGAATTCACCGTTTACATAGTTGCCTACTTCAATTCCATTCTCAGTAATAAAACACATGTTAATTCTTTCGGCCGAACTCTCATAATGCCAATTTTCCGCCGTAAAATATAAGATATCTTTCTTTAACTCTAAATTTAATTTTAACTCTGACGCAACGTAACTACTAAAAAGAAGTAGAACTAAACTAACTCCTCTACTTAATTGCTTCATAATTTTTATAAAATACTCGTTGTTGGTTTTCCGCCGATAAGTAGCTTTTAAATTTATTTGCTTGGTCATAATCATGATTGAATCCATCGTAGTATCCCGTAATTTCAATATTGTCTATCGCCCATTGATATCCTTCGACTTCGTTCATAAAGTATTGCTGATTGTTGATAGTGGATCGTTTTTCGTTTCTATTCAAATTTACGAGAGTACCACGACTGAGTTGGTCCAAATGAACATATTCGTGACCAATAGTGGATATTAAACGCTCGGCAGAAGCAAAAGAAGGCTTATAAAAAGTTAAGACCCCATTTAGTTCAACCACAGCGCCGATACTTGTTTTAGCCTCTAGGTCAACAACAATTTCAGTTGGTATAGAAATGTCTAGTTTTAGATATTCAGCTGCTAGCCGTATCGCTTTTTTATGATTTTTTATGATTTTTTTCAGAAAATATAGCTTTCTTTATATTTAGAGTAAATTGAGTCCGCTTTTCAACTTTAGTACTCCCGTCGATATCATTAGTTTTTTCCATTTGAGCTTGTTCGCG
>CAZXTD010000174.1:0-8296 GCA_964643575.1 uncultured Glaciecola sp.
GGTTTAAACGCTAATGCATAAGCAATTAGCCAGTATAAATAATGCAGTTTAAAATTTGCGATAAGCCAAGTATGAAAGCTTGTAATGTCGGCCCCGCTTAGCCAAAAACTAACGCCCGCCAATATGATGATATGCCCTAACTGGTCCATCACAAAATAGGGCGTAGTAAATCCCATATAGGTTTTCCATATATCAATGACATAGTGGGTCAATATGATAATGACTAAGGCAATGAATAAATCATAAGATAAATCGTGTCCAACATAGAATGTTGCGATGGCAAGTGCAAATGAAGTGAGCAAGGTATGCACGCCCATGTGTTTGAGCAGACCAATCGACTTTTCTTTATATTTTACTTTGCTCATAATCCAAGCATGAGGTTGCAAATAGAAATCGGCGATGATGTGCATTATTAATAAACACGCAAAGAAGATCATTCGCTTATCTCCTTATCACTTTCGAGTTTTTCGCATAAGTCAGTAAAGTGGTTTATGTAAATGCGGATTAAATCTGTGTTGGCACGTAACAAATGCGTATTGACGTTTTGGCGTGTCATATTGAGTTTATTCGCAATACTTTGTTGGTCAGGAAAATCGAGTTTGATATACCAATAAAGCACCTCAGCTTGTTTGGTAGTGAGCTGAGAAAGCATGCGGTTTAAGAATTTACTTGCCAGAACAAAATCCTGATTTACATAATGCTTAGCAAATGCTATTTCACCTTTTTCTTGAGCATCCAGTTGCCTGCCAGAATGTATGAATACTTTATCCATTTTTTCACTTAACGGTTTGGCGTAAGTGTCAACCTTTCCAATGCATAACGATTGGGTAACGGCGACTGAGTATGAAAATTGAGATAATAAAAAGAGCTTAGTTACTAGGGTGTAGCGGGCCGCGTAGTGCGGTTTTTTATACAAAATTTGAAAGCCGTCACCGCGATAAAATTCGGTGAGTGCTATATCGTTTGCTTCAAATTCTGAAAATAAGGCTTTAAGTCCTTGCAAAACCTCATTATTTTGGAGTTTTGACAAATGCGTTGAAGCGACAAGATCGCTTGTTTCGACGGCAACCCACATAATTATTCTCTTATGACTGGACTAGTTGTATTACAATTAGTGTCGCAAATGCTCACTCAAATAGCAAACTTAAAAGGTTGCTTTTTGAGTGAGCAAATAATAAGGCTTTACAAATAGGGTGTGGTTTTGAATATAATTGTTGACGCAGACGCGTGTCCGGTGGTGATAAAAGAAATATTGTTTAAGGCAGCTGTGCGCACGGGCATCCCCTTATTGTTAGTGGCAAACCATGCGATGAAAATTCCACCGGCGCCCAACATTCAATTTTTGCAAGTAGAGTCGGGTTTTGATATCGCCGATAGTAAGATTGTAGATAAAGTAGAAGAGGGCGATCTTGTGATTACGAGTGATATTCCATTAGCTGCGGAGCTAATCGAAAAGGGCGCAAATGTACTTTCGCCCAGAGGTGAGGTTTTTGATAAATCGAATATAAAAGGCCGACTAAGTACCCGCGATTTTATGGAAACAATGCGCGCAAGTGGTATACAAACAGGTGGCCCTGCGCCAATGAATCAGCGCGACCGAAAAGAGTTTGCAGGCCACTTAGACAGAATGCTCGCGGCAAGAAGATAGTTGATTATTTTTTATCTAATAAGCTGATTAAACTCGATGTATCGTGCCTATTTCCCCCGTTTGCTTGTACTTGTGCGTAGAACTGGTCAACAAGTGCAGTAATTGGCAAGGTACTGCCATTTTGTTTGGCTTCGTTTAACACAATATCTAAGTCCTTTCGCATCCAGTCGACGGCAAAGCCAAAGTCAAACTCGTTATTGACCATGGTTTGCCAGCGGTTTTCCATTTGCCAGCTTTGTGCAGCGCCCTTGCTGATTACATCTATAACTGCGGCCGTATCAAGATTAGCGTTTTGCGCAAAGTGCAGGGCTTCAGACAAGCCTTGTACAATACCCGCAATACAAATTTGGTTAACCATTTTGGTTTGTTGCCCGCTGCCTACTTCACCCATTAGCGCATGCTTTTGGCTGTAGGCATCGAGTACTGAATGTATTTGTTCGTAATCAGTTTGTTGACCGCCTAGCATAACGGTTAATTTACCATTTTCAGCACCTGCTTGGCCGCCTGAGACTGGCGCGTCTAAAAACGCTATTTTTTGTTGTTGACAAGCTTCTGACAATTCACGCGCAAGTATCGCCGACGTAGTTGTGTGGTCTACTAAAATACTGCCTGCTTGCATACCCGCTAAAACACCATTATCACCATAAACCACAGACCGAACATCGTCATCGTTGCCTACGCATAACATAACCACATCTGCATTGTTGGCAGCAGAATAGGGCGTATCAGCACTGTGACCAGAATAGCGCGTTAACCAGTCTTTGGCTTTTTCTTGATTACGATTATAAACAGTAACATCAAAGCCTTTGTTAGCTAAATGCCCCGCCATCGGAAAGCCCATTGCACCTAGCCCTATAAAAGCAAGTTTCATCTTTGTTCCTTTCGTTGAATGGTAATAAAAAGATTGATACGTGTTAGTTTAGCAACTACACGCTTATTGATCATCCAAAGTGTTTTGCTTAGTTTCATGGTGATGTTTATCATTTATTAGTAACACGCTTTATGATTACTAAATTGTATAAAACGAATAGGCTATCCAAAATAGTGTTTTTTACAGGTTTGTTGTCGAATCAAAACAGCGGTTATTTTACAATCTAAGGAATAAAATAGTGAAAGTGAATAGCATAAATCAATCTCAATACGCTGCTATTGTAGCTGAATTAAAGGAAGCTTTAAGGCAGAATGCTGATAATGCTGTTGCCGATTCTATGCAAAGATTTTTCACTGAACACGTAAACTGTTTAGGCGTGAAAATGCCCCAAATAACAAGCGTAATAAATGGTTTTCATCAAAAACATGACTCTGTGTCTGCGCCTCAAATTTTAGCAATATCAAATGAATACCTTCAATCTGCAGAGTATAATGAAGATGTTTTTGTTGGGTATGGTCTTGTTCGACGACACATAAAACAGTACGACGAACAATTCATTTTCCAAATGAGAGACTGGATAGAGCGGTACGCTTCTAATTGGGCACACGTAGACGACCTTTGCTTAAAAACTATCTATCCGTATTTACTTAATAATCCTAACCTTATTGAGCAGATACGTTTTTGGTCAAGCTCTGAATCACCTTGGTGTCGACGAGCTAGTAACGTCGCATGGGTAAAGTTTGTTTGCCGAAAAATTGGCAAAAAAGAATATCGCTTGAATACAGATTTAATTTTTTCACAATGTCATTCATTGCTATCGGATGACGATATTTATGTGCAGAAAAGCATTGGATGGCTATTAAAAGTCACTAGCCAATATTATCCAGAGCAAGTACTTCAGTTTATTGATATGCATAAACCAAACTTTCAACGACTCACTATCAATTATGCTTTAGAAAAATATGACAATAGCGTAAAACAAAAATTTAGGTAGAGTATAGCGCTCAATAGTCATTAAAAGTGCTAAGCTACGACACTCACTAATCATTCTTTTCGCGACACAACAAAAAGGCTTCTGTGTGAAAATTAATAAAAATAAGACTTATACACTTCACCTTTCTATTCAATCAATTGCTTTGATGCTATTGATGTTTTGTGTATCTCTCTCGCATGCGCAGCAATCGAGCAATATATACTTGGGTAAGCTCAGTGTTTCAAAAGGCGCACAAATAAGCGAGCTTACTGCAATTACCAGCAATGCCGCCTATACTAATCAGCCTTACTTTTTTAGCGAACATGAGCTCTATTTCACACAATCTTTGAAAAATGGTGATGAGGAACAAATGGATTCCATTGTGTTTAATCTTTTGGATAAAACCAACACCAACCTTACTAACTCACCGATAAGCGAATATTCGCCTACACCTTTGCCTAATCGCAATGGATTTTCTGTTATTCGCGTTAATGAATCTGGAAAACAAGAGTTGTGGTCATACACAAAAGAAGGGAAAGCGCTTGAACACCTTGTACCGGCTATCGAGCCTGTTGGCTATCAAGTGTGGATAAACAAACATGAATTACTTCTTTTTGTGTTAGGTGAACCACATACTTTGCAAAGAGTTGATACACATTTGCCCGATAATAAAGGAAAAGTAATAGACGATAATATAGGCGCTAGCTTATATCGTTTTCAAAATTCTGACTGGTTTTTATATACTAAGCAGTTGGGTGACTCTAAGGCGCCTATACTAAAAGCTTACAATGCTACAACAAATAAAACAGTCAATGTTGGACCTTTGATAGTTGGTAGCGAGTATTTTTCTGTCTCTACCACTGGTCATTTGCTAACAAGTGCTGCAAAGCAGCTACACCATAGACATTTAATAATATCCGGCGGTAAACCAAGTTTTGTCGGTATATGGGACAAGGTAAAGATAGATCACGTTGGCTGTCAAAATGGCATATCACGTACTGCAATTCCTAACTTTGGTGACCGTATTGCCTTAGTGTGTACTGGAAGTAATAATTAAACCAACGTTCAAATTAGATTATGGCCAAACCATATATATTTCACAAATAGATGCCGTATTTGTTTACGAGTTCCTCAGTTTTTATGGGGTGGGTAATCATCAGTTCTCGCAAAGCTTGTCGATGACTTTCGTCGATGATTTTCCCCTTGCTGAGTAGTTGTTCAGCGAAGTGAAAGCTACTATCGTATCGTTGTATGTTTTCTAAAGATTTATCCAAGGCGTCTAAACCTGTTGTGGGTAATTCGATATTTGCACCTGCTTGAAGTGCAAAATCGAAAGTCTGTTTAGATTTGTTGTATGCTGCTATATATAGCAAACCGATATTATCTTCAGCATATTTATCTATCGATAGCCCGTCCTCAACTAGCGTTTTTAATACATCAATTTGTTGTGAATAACCCAGAGCCATAAGCATATGTTTATCTATCTCGGCTCCTTTCTCGATTAAATCGAGTAATATTTTTGTGGGTTGACTGGAAATTATTGCGCCTTTGAGCAAGAAATAAAGTGCCTCGCGACTATCACTATAGGCATAGTTTGAAAGAAAGTCTTTTCTTTTCTGATACTCTTTTGATAGGTCGTATCGGTCTTCAAAGGAATCATAAACCGTATTCTTTGACTCCGCACGCATGATACCGTTTAAATTATGACTTAAAACGTTGCTTCTAAAAAATGCGGTCGATTTTATAAAATCAATTTTCTTTTTTGCAATTCGACCGTCAATAGCACTTAATAATGTGAGTCTCTCATCCATTGTGATATTGCCTGCTTTATAATCAGCCTCAATCATTTTTACAGCTTTACGTTCTAACTCGATTGCTTCAGATTGCTCAGCTAGTCGTTGTTTCAGACTATCCCAGTGATATATGGCGTATTTTTCATCAAATATTTGATTAAGAGTGCTCACATACTGCGCTGCACACCGCTCATCCATTGCTTTTACTTGCTCGCTTTGAATAAGTGAGACTCGCTCAGAAAACACCTGCATTTTTTCTCGAATAAGGTTCTCTTGTTCCGCCGGCAATAAAGAGCTTATGTGAAACCTTTCAAAATATTCGTGTGCATTATTATTAGAAAGAAACTCATTAAGAGCTTGTTCAAACTCAGGATCAGTTCGATAGGTCAGCGCTCCTGCTTCTAACAAATTAAGAAATGCCTTTTTCCTAGCATTATCAGTTTTATAATTTTTGGCATGCTTCATAAAATTTAGATGGACACGATTTAACTTAGAAAGTTGTTTATCCGAAAGGGTGCTAACAGCTGACACGCCTTGATTTAGCCAAAACCATGCGGCATCATATCTTCCTAAGTAGAGCGCGTTGTTGACTAGATTCGTAGGCGCCATACTTGGATCTCTCACATACACCATATCCAAATCACCTGAGAAATTTGATGAAATTAACTTTTCGATAAACAAGGGAGCAATGTAAGACGAAAAACTATTAGTTAAACTTGTGTCTAGAATTAGATCCAATTCACTTATTTGGTATCCCGCAGCCTTAAAGGAATCGACAATAGATTGTGCCCCAAGGTGAAGCGATTCAATAGTTTCAAAATATGCTGACGATAATGCAAGATTGAGTAATGTTTGAGAACCATAGTTTCCCGTGAGTTTCTTGTCTGGGTGTGCTTCTAAGTTTTCTATCAACCAAGACTCAAGTACGTCAAATTCTTGTAGTGAAATAGCCTTTTTCATAGGATTGACATCAGCAATACTTACTGTTTCAGCAAACGATTTGAAAAAATCAAAAGTAACAGGCTTTGTTCTATTCGTACTTATTTGATTTTGATGAATCTCTTCTGAGCTCAATACAGAACTTATCATTTGCACTCGAGACTCGTTTAACATATTGGCGGTAAAACGAGCATCTGAAGTCACTAATTTGTCAAAGATATCGTGCAATTGAGAGTATAGTGCTTCGTTGGGTGGGAAGTTATGTAGCCACTTGTCTATAATTAGCGTGCAGCTACTATTTTGCGCATTTGCAATATTGCTAGTATCCGGCGCTAGTAGCAGAGTTGTATTCGTCGCAACATCTAATTGATTTATCTCTTGTGTTATTTGTTGGTTATTAGATTGCACCTTCGTTTCATTATCAGTACTAACAATGACTATAAAACAACAAATAGACAGTGCAAATAAAAGAGAGAGATTTGACAAGAAACGCTTTTTATTCATGAGTGAGCCCAGTATCAAGTGATTTTATTTATCTAAGAACGTGACCGAAGCTAATTCGCAATATCAAAATCATTACTTGCTTTCTCCCATCAGGGGAACGTTTCAGAACAGTTTAGTTTAAGCGTCTTTTCTGTTCAATATTTCAGCGATGTTTTTACCGTTGTGAGCATAGAACTCCAATCAAATTATTTAAACAGGCAGGTCAATTTTATTGGACGCTTACTTATACCGAGTTAAAAAACACGTAGACGATTAGTATTTCTTGTGGTCAAACTCAAAAATGTGCCGATACCTATAAGAGTGTCTAGCGAAACATTAGGTCGTCGTTTGAAGGTCTCAAATCAGTTTGATAATAGTACTGACAATAAAAGGTTAAAACTTACCTATTATCTGAATATCATCGGTATTGCCTTTCTGTTGACTTTTGGATTAATCACACTACTTAAAGCTAATTACTCGCTCGCGAGCATTCTTTTTACTTCGATAAGCCTTGGGCTCATCAACATTCGTCTCCTTCATACAAGGTTTAAAAATTTTGCACCTCGTTTTTTGGCTGTCATTTCTTTTCTAACTGCCCTGTATCTTTTTGCGTCTGGTGGTGCTCAACAAACAGGTTATTTTTGGACATTTCCCTTAGTAGCGCTTGGTATTGCTGTCTTAAGATTTGTAGAGGGATGTTTATATTGTGCACTGTATATGATTTCTAGTTTGTTTATCTTCTTATCTTCTGAGTCTGCAATATGGATAGTCAATTATTCTCATCTTATTGGAACTCGCTATTTGGTTTCTATGTTGGCTTTATTTGCCATGGTGTTGACAATTATCAAGCTGCAAGAAGAAGCATATAAGCAATTGAGAACACTTGCCGTCACAGATGGACTGACTGATTTACTAAATCGGACAGTAATGGAAAAACGAAAATTTAAGGAGGATATTTTATCGTTTGAACAAAATGTATATCTACTACTTGTAGATATCGACCATTTTAAAAGCATAAATGACACTTTTGGCCACAACATGGGTGATAAAGTACTTGTGCGAGTTGCTCATATATTAAAAGAACAGACGAGACGAAATGACTATACGCTTAGATGGGGTGGAGAAGAGTTTTTAGTTATCTTAAGGGGCTGCAACGAACAAAGTGTACTGATAAAAGCTGAAGAAATTAGAGTTGCAATTGAGAACGACCATGAGCTATGTAAATTTCTCAGTCGACCCGTTACCGCAAGTATTGGTGTATCAACATTACAAAAAGAAATAGGTTTAGACGAATCACTTCATCAGGCCGACATAAATCTATACGAGGCTAAAGAAAGAGGCAGAAATAGAGTGATATTTGTTTAAGATTTATTAAAACACGTCGCTACGTAAATCTTAACTGACTCACATACACAATGTGTAAAACCATTCACGTACATGCACGGTCTATGTGAAGACGTAAATCATCCGTTAGGACGATTTACGTTGAACTTTGACAGTCAATCCATAAGCTATTGATTAATATATCCTTATAGGCTGAACTACCGTTTAGGTCACTGATTTACGATATTATAATATAAGCCATTGAT
>CAZXTD010000175.1:0-8245 GCA_964643575.1 uncultured Glaciecola sp.
GTGCGGTGCTTCAGTTTTTGCTCAACAACAGTCTACGCCGCTAATTCCAGAGCCTCGCCTCACGTATGTCAACACCAACAATGGTTTAGATCAAGATACCATAAACGATATCTACGTTGATAAAGAAGGCTTTACTTGGTTTGCTACCGATGAGGGCTTAAACCGTTTTGACGGAAGCAGTGTCTATAAGGTGCATGGTAGTAAAAATGAATTAAGCTCCATCCCAATATACAAAGTCCTTGAACATAGTTCTGGGCTCTTTTATTTGGCGACAGACAACGACGGTATTTTGTCATTTGATAAGTATACACATGAAGTAAATGTTGTTTTACAGTTACCGTACAGAAACCAAACACAATGGATACAGTATCCAGTAAGTTGGAAAGAATACAGTAACGGGGACTTATTGTTTGCCGTTGATGAGTCTGTTTACCGATATGCTCCTTCTACTCAAAAATTAGATACCTTATTTACTTTGAGCACCCAAGAAATAGAAAGCGGCAAGTTTATTCGCTCTATGCTAAAGGTAAGAGATACCTTACTAGTAGGTACAAATTTTGGCTTAACTGCTGTTAACTTGAATAATAATAAAGAAATGTCAATTTTGGGCAACGCTGAAATTGATGAAAACCAGTTTAATACTAAACTCCTCTTTACTCATGAAGAAAAGTATCTTTATGTTGGCACTGTTGAGGGTTTATATCGATATTCACTTGGCGAGCTGCTCAACCACATCAATGGCAGTTGGGAAAAACCTTCTCCATTAACCGTGATTGCACATCGCAATATTTGGGATGTGACGATAACAAATGAAGGGACAGCGTTTTTAGGGACAGACCTCGGATTGTTTACCTTAAACCTAAACACGCTAGAGTTTGACTTTCTATTAAAGCCTGTTCGTGGTTACGATGTTTTATCAAGCACACAAATAAAGAATGTAGCGATAGACAATAATCAAAACGTATGGTTAGGAACACAGCTCAGCGGTGCAATGTTGTGGTCTCCCAAAACTTTACTGTTTACGAACGTTCGCAATAGTTTATTCACAGAGTTACCCCAACAGTTAAGTAGCAATACTATTTATGGTATGTATCAATATGATGCTAACTCACTATTTGTAGGTACTGAAAACGGTCTTAATAAATACAATACTGATACAGGAGCCATAGAGCGATATGAAGTAGAGACGGGCGTAAGAGCACAATATTCAGATTCAAGCATTCTAAAAATAGATAGCGTTGAAAGAGGCTATTTATGGGTAAATACTAATGATGGTATGCGATATTTCAGTCTTTCTGAGGGTAAGTACGTCCGGCTGCCAATTAAGTCGCCCGAAGTGTTAACAGTTTTTGACCAGTACATATATTCATTTTATATTGAAAATAATACATACATGTGGCTGATGAGCATAGACAGCATATATCGTGTCAATCTAAAAAATGAAAAGTTAATATCAATCGATTTTACTGATAGCCCACTGCCGTTAAAACTAGCTGAATATTTTATCGGTAAAGATCCCAGAACGAATTCAATTTTAATTGCTTCATCCGCACAATTATGGGGGCTTAACGCAGAAACGTTTGAGATATCTTTATTGCACTCCGTTAAGCATAAAAACGTAAAGTCATCGATTGCGCCCACCGAGTTTTTGACAACAAGTCATGACAAATCTTATTTGGTATATGCGGGATTGGGTATGTTTGAAATAGACAATACGCAAAATCTGGCCAATGCTTACGATGGAAAATTTTTGGATACAAGTGTGTTACCTACATCGCTCATTTATGGTTTAAGTGAAGGTAAAAACGGAAATTTATGGTTTGCATCTCACTCTGGTTTGCATGCATACGACCCGCGCTCGGGCACTACAAAGAGTTTTGGGCTTTCACATGGTCTGGCAAGCTCAGAATATAATTTGGATGCGAGCATTAATTTGTCTGATGGCAGGTTGGTGTTTGGCGGAAATTTGGGTTTTACTATTTTCAATCCGGATGAGATTATCGATAACTATACTTTAGTTGAACCTAAGGCAGTTATTACAGAAGTTGAAATCAGCTCGCGGGAACTTATGTTTCCGCTTAGCAACTTAAACGGTAGCACTTTTGAATTAAATCATGACGATATCGGTTTATCTGTTTATTTTTCTGATTTAAATTCTGATGCAGAATTGAGCAATAAGTTTGCTTATCGTATTAAGAGTAAAGGGGAGGTGACTAATTTTCCGGGCGCTTCTATCAACAAGCTCGTATTACCGTCATTACCGTCAGGCAACCATGTAATTGAGGTTTACCCGGTATTAAATGACACAGAGAAGAGTGTGGCTCGAATATATATTAATGTCGCTTATCCTCTCTTTTTGTCGCCTATTGCTTACTTAGTTTACGTCTTTATGTTCATGCTGGTTAGTTTTTATCTTTATCAGCGCAGACGCAGAGTACAGTTAATTTTAGAAACAGCAAATCAACAAGTCAGCCAATATAACAGACGCTTAACAGATGCACTTTTAGCGAGTAATGCAAATATTTGGGAGTACAGTTCAGCGACAGGCTTAATAAGGTGCGACCGAATTTGTAATGAACTCAAAGGTGAAGCGACAGAACTTGGCAAAGAGGATAGTGTAAGTCAAAGCGAGCATCGGGACGAAATACAGCACCAAGACTATGTAAAATTTATCCATGAAAACGATAAACAAAATTACCTAAGCGTTTGGCGTGCGTTTTTAAGTAAAGAAGAGCAAAGCTTTGACGTAACATATCGAGTGATAAATAGCGCAGGCGATACGCTATGGTATCGGGATGTAGGTAGTTTAAATGAAACCAATAGCGGCATTATTGAGGTCAAAGGTACGTATAGCAATATCACTAGTACGGTGGCCGCTCAAGATAAATTGAAGCTCTTTGGTAACGCATTTAAGCACACCCGAGATTGGGTATTAATATTCAATAAGAATAAGGAATTAGTCGCTACAAACCCAGCGCTAAACAAAGTGTTTGGAGTACATGATAGTGATAGCATGAAAGCAAACCGGGACAAACTACTGAGTCAGTATCAAGCTAAACTGAACGAAATAACATCGCGCTTAAATGGAATGAAACCCGGGCAAAGGTTAAAAACCGAAAGTACGATTGATATTCACGGTAAATTGGTTCATTTACAAACTGATTACAATGCGGTTGCTGAGTCGAGTTTCCCTGATGTTATAGATTTTTATCTCATTATTTCACGAGATATTACCGAGCAAGCCAATGCGCAAAAAGAATTACAAAAACTGGCCAACTATGACGTTTTAACGGGCCTAATTAATCGAAACTTACTGTTAGAGCGTTTGAAGCAGTCTATCCATTTTTCGCACAGACATAACACGCAACTTGCCGCGCTATTTATAGACCTAGACCGATTTAAGCCCATTAATGATAGTTTTGGGCATTTGTCGGGTGACAAAGTGCTTTCAGAAACAGCCGAGCGGTTGCGCGTGTTTTTTAAAGAACAAACCACCGTAGCCAGAATTGGTGGTGACGAATTTGTCGTCATAATTGAAGAAATAGAAGATTGGGATGCATTGGCGCAAACCATGACAGAATTAATGGTTAAATTAGAGTTACCGATTTCTATTGGCACACAAAATGTGAGTATATCGGCGAGCATTGGTATATCTGTTTTTCCTGATGACGCAACAGATGCTGAGCATTTAATACGTAACGCCGACATTGCCATGTTTGCAGCAAAAGAACAGGGCAAAAATCGTTATCAGTTTTTCACGCAAAAAATGAATGACAATGTGCAAAGCAACACTATTTTGCAAAATAGAGTCAAAGCAGCACACAGCAACAACGAGTTCGTTAATTATTATCAGGCTATCGTAGATATTGAAACCGGCGAGACCGCTGGGTTTGAAATGCTAATGCGTTGGTTTGATGATGGTCACTTTATTTCACCCGCCGAATTTATCCCTGTTGCAGAGCAAGTAGGTTGTATAGTTGGAATGACCATGCGAGGCATTAATAAAGCTATTCAAGATATATCTATGTGGTATGCAAAAGGCTTTAGCGGATACGTTGCAATTAACCTGTCGGCTAGACAATTTACAAAACGGCCCGATTTTGAACTTATCATAAAGTGGCTAAATGATTATCAACTTCCAACCTCGTGTATACGCTTTGAAATTACAGAAGGGCTATTAGTTAGTAACGACGAACGTACGCTTGATTACATGGATGAAATGCGCAAATTAGGGTTTAAGATTGCGCTTGATGATTTTGGCACAGGCTATTCTTCTTTGAAATACCTGAAAGACTTTCCATTAGATGTTTTAAAGATAGACCGTTCGTTTGTTCAAGACATGATGGCCGATAAAGGCACTGAGTCAATAGTGCGTTCCACTTTAATAATGACCGAACTTCTTGAACTAGACACTGTTGCCGAAGGTGTCGAAACACAGGAAGAGCTCGCGTATTTCTTAGAGCATAAATGTCGTTATGTGCAAGGCTTCTATTTTGCAAAACCAAGTCCTGCCGAACAGGTTGAAGAATTATTGTTTAAAAACTGGATGTCGAGCAAATAACCGACACTATTAATGTTCTGATCAATCGAAAAAAGCTGATATATACTTTTACAAATAACAGTTGTTAATATTGACCAATAAAGCATTATCATTCGTATGTAAACACAATGTAAAATAAAGTGCGGTCAGGCACTGTCAACGTTAACAGACAGTAAAGATAGCATTAGTAAAGAATGGATAAAAATATGCCCCTAGACAACACCACGGCGCAAGCGGTACAAAATATGATTAAATCACCTTTAGAAATGCTTTATCAGTGGGAGAGCGAGTCTCCTGACAAACATTACTTGACGCAACCTATTGATGGTCAATTTAAAACTTTCACTTGGGGGGATGTTGCAAGCGAAGCAAGAAAGGTTGCAGCTAAATTACAAACCTACAATTACCCTCATGGTACGCGCATTGCGATTTTGGCTAAAAATACAGCAGAGTGGATTATTACTGATTTAGGCATCATGTTAGCAGGTCATGTGTCTGTGCCAATTTTTGCCACTGCGGGTAAAGATACCATCGAATACGTGCTTAAACATGCAGAATGTCCGTTGCTTTTTGTTGGCAAGTTAGATAACACTGACGCCGTTGAGGCCGTAGCTGAAGCAAATGCTTCTCTTATTACAGTAGGATTTCCGTATAAAGGTGTTAAAGCCCAGATAGAATGGGAACAGTTTACTAATATTGAGCCGATGACTGATAAACCCGAACCGGATATGAATGACATTATGACTATCATTTATACGTCTGGTAGCACAGGGCAGCCGAAGGGCGTTGTACACACCTATCAATCTATTTGCTGGGCAGCCAGAAACTCTCTCAATGCTTTAAGCGTGGACGAAAGCGATCAAATAATGAGTTATTTGCCTTTAGCGCATATTACAGAACGTGTGCTGGTGGAACTTGCAAGCTTCTATTCAGGTATGGCTCTTCATTTTGTGGAATCACTCGATACATTCACTAGAGATGTTAAACATTGCCAGCCGACTCTATTTATATCTGTTCCTCGTTTATGGACTAAATTTCAGATGGGCGTACTTGCAAAAGTACCACAGAAAAAACTAAGTTTACTGCTGAGTATTCCGTTTGTGGGTAAAAAGGTAGCGGCCAAAATACGCAACGAGATGGGCTTGGGCAATGCTCGTTTGTGGGCTTCAGGTTCAGCGCCACTCGCGCCTGCAACCATTACTTGGTTCAACAAAATCGGTGTTAATATATCGGAAGGTTGGGGCATGACAGAGAACAGCGCATACGGCACTAGCAGTGTTCCTTTTAGAACTGACAAGATTGGCGCTATTGGTAAAGCGTATGATGGCGTCGATATTAAAATTGCAGACGATGGCGAAATTCAAGTCAAGTCACCTTGTAATATGATTGGTTATTACAAAGACCAAGAAAAAACCTCAGGAGTATTTACCAACGATGGTTATTTGCGCACCGGTGACAAAGGGCGCATTGATGAAGATGGGTATGTTTATATTACTGGTCGTTTGAAAGATATTTTCAAAACTGAAAAAGGTAAATATGTAACACCGGCTCCTATAGAAGCAAAGATAATGGAAAACCCAATTGTTGAGCAGGTTTGCGTAACAGGTACAGGGCTACCTCAACCAATTGCGCTTTTAGTGTTATCAGAAGAAGCTATAAAACAGTCTAAAGACTTAGTGAACCACAGCCTCACAGAGACACTCAACAGCGTAAACGCAACCTTAGAGAGCCATCAGCGCCTAGACCGCATTGTCGTGTTTAAACAGGAATGGTCTATAGAAAACGATTTACTTACACCTACTCTAAAAGTTAAGCGTCATGTCATCGAAGAAACCTTCAATGACGTGATTTTAGCTACCTACAGCGAAAAAGTTGTTTGGAGAGATTAAACTAAGGTTTAGTTTTTAATATTTAAGTTGTTGATAGAAATAAAAAAAAGCGCTCAGGCGCTTTTTTTTTATAACGTGGTATAAAAATCAATACCTTTGAGGCATAACTGTCTTGTTATATTCCGCCCCGTAATCTCTACAGGCGGTCAAAATGGTTTTAAAGAAAGTTATATTAGCAATCCTCATTATAGCTGCAAGCTCAAATGCAGCGATAGCTGAGCTTGTTGTGGTAGTACATCCTTCTAATCAGGCTGAACTAGACGCAAAAACAATTCAAAGAATTTTTCTCGGAAAAGAAAAGACATTCGACAACGGCAATGCGATAAGTCCAATCAATTTAGCTCCCGAAAACGCCTTGCGAGCGCAATTTGACCAAGACCTTGTAGGACGAAGTTCAAGTCAAGTCTCGGCCTATTGGTCGAAGCTCGTATTTACAGGAAAAGGCGTTCCCCCTAAAGAAGTTGCCTCCGAAGCCGAAGTAATAGCTGAGGTTAGCAGTAATACAAACGCAATTGCATATATTAGTAAGGCGTCTGCAACAAATTCAGTGCGCGTTATTTCTCTTCAATAGAGCAGTAGGAAGAAAATTTAGTATGTACATAGCACAACACACATTCAAATTGAGGATAGCAATTATGTTAAAAAGATTAGCATTGGCTGCAGGTTTACTACTTAGCGCACAAGCGGCAATGGCACAGCTCGTTGTGGTGGTAAATCCTGGCAACAACAACGCGCTAGATGCGAAAACGGTCCAAAGAATATTTTTAGGTAAAGACAAGAAGTTTGCTGATGGCAACGAAACTATTGCGGTTAATCAGGTGGCAGACGCAGAAATTCGCCAAACTTTTGATGAAGAGTTATTAGGCAGAAGCTCGAGCCAAGTGTCGGCTTATTGGTCGAAACTCGTATTTACAGGTAAAGGTATCCCGCCGAAAGAAGTCGCAAACGATGCCGAAGTGATTGCACTTGTTGCGCAAAACCCAAGTGTAATTGGCTACATTGATAAAGCGTCTGCGACTGATGCTGTCAAAGTTATTGAATTATAAGGAAACACCCATGAACAAACCAACTAAACATTTATCGATTATTGCCATGGCTGTTTTGGCGACTTTCCAAAGTCAGGCCGACGTAAGCATCAACGGGTTCGCAAATTTAAGCGCGGGCGTCACAAATGAAGATGTCGATCTTTTTGGTTATACCGAAGACATAGACTTTTCTTCAGGTAGTTTATTTGCACTGCAAGTGGCAGGTGACATCGGTGATAAATTAACAGCCACCGCTCAGATTGTAGCAAGAGGAAATGATGACTACTCTGCGGTTTTTGAGTGGGCATACTTGACCTACGAAATGTCGGAAAACTCAGTCATCACGGCAGGTCGGTTTAGACTACCTGTGTTTAGATATTCGGCTTCTTTAGATGTAGGCTATTCGTATCACTGGATAACCGCGCCTCAAACAGTTTACGATGTTGCCTTCAATAACCTAAACGGCGTGCGATATGATTATTCTAATTACAGTGGCGATTTCGAGTATCTTTTGCAATTCTCATACGGTAATTACGAAGATGACGTTGCTGGTGGAGTAAACACAGGGTCTAACGTTGTGTTAACGAGTTTCGAGGGAACTTACAATAGTTTTAAAGGCCGTGTGGTATGGGGACGAGGTGATAACGTCTTTACACAACCTGTGCTCGATCAAAACATAGCTGGATTAGCGGCCGTATCTCCCGGATTAGCTGACGACCTAGCGATTGATGACGACCCAGGCGAGTTTCTTGGTTTTGGCATTGAATATGATAACTTTGACTGGTTTGTTG
>CAZXTD010000176.1:0-847 GCA_964643575.1 uncultured Glaciecola sp.
TTGTACAACTGGGTTGCCTAGTACAAACCTAACTTGTTCTTTAGACATTTCAACACGGAGTTTGTCGACGTCTTTTTGATCGAGATAATTACCCTGGGGAACATCAATTCTATAAATCCAGTCAGTGCAAGCGCTTGTAAACAAGCCCGCGACTAAAATAAGGGCGATGTGAAATGATTTCATGCTGTACCTTTGTATTCCTATGCTCAACTGCTTTCTTTGTTTTCGTTTATTATTCATTTATAAACAAAGTATGAGAACGCTTGCCTCAAAAACCGAAAGCATCCTAACCTACCTGCATGAGACCTAGCAAGTAATAAATAGTTCTATATTTCTAACTTGAGTAAGTCTTTTGCATTCGCAATGGCGGTTTCAGTCATTTCATCACCGGCAAGTAAACGCGCAATTTCGTTGATTCTTTCTTCTTTAGTCAGTTTTAAAAGGTTTGTTTCGGTTGTTTTGCCGTCGGTAACTTTGCTCACAAACAGCTGATTGTTTGCTTGTGCCGCCACTTGCGGAAGATGAGTTACGCACACTACTTGAGAGTGTTCACCTAGTTTACGTAAAAGTTTGCCGATAAGTGCAGCGGTAGGGCCGCTAATACCTACATCAACTTCATCAAACACCATAGTAGGTATGCGTGTTTCTCTAGACGATATCACTTGTAAGGCAAGCCCGATTCGAGAAAGCTCACCACCTGATACTACTTTCTCCATTATATCTAACGCTTGTCCGGGGTTAACTGATAAATAAATGCATACCTCATCGTTGCCAAGTAGACTTGGTTTATGGCTGCTTTGATAGTCGACTCTAAGCTCCACCTTGGCATGAGGCAGGTTCATTTCTT
>CAZXTD010000176.1:857-4562 GCA_964643575.1 uncultured Glaciecola sp.
CTTGAATGCTATCTTGAATTTCTTTAGACAAATCCTTCGCAGACTCGACGCGCGCTTTGGATAAAGATAAAGCGGCATTATCGTAATCACTTTTTAGCTTATCTACGCTGTTTTGCAACTCACTTAGACTTGATTCTTGTGCTTGTAAATCTTTAAGTTCATCTGCTAGTTCCATGTGAGTTGCATATAGCGACTCCGGCTGAACTTGATGTTTGCGAGCTAACTCTAAACATTGGCTGTATCGCGCTTCAATATCGGCTAAATATTGGGGATCTGCTTCGATTGATTCGTGATAATGGACAAGTTCGCTTGATGCATCTTCAGCTTGTATTAATGCACTTTGCAGACTTTCTAGTATTTGACTCAGCGAATCGTCAAACTGAGCGATTGCTTCTAGCGCTTTTATGCTCTTGTTTAGCAGCGTAATTGCACTTTCATCTTCGTTACCTTTTAAGTAATGAAGTGCGTTTTGGCTACTTTCAATTAAGTCATTAGTGTTACTTAATCGCTTAAATTCTTGTTCAAGGCCACTAAATTCGTCTTCGGCCAAACTAAACTCATCAAGTTCTTGGACTTGGTAATTCAACAGTTGTACACGGTCTATACGTCTTTGTTGCTGGGCGCTAAGCTCATTCATCTCTTTTTGCGCTTGCGTATATTGACGGTAGGCGTCAGCAACAGCGTTGAGTTTAGGATTGAGTTGACCGTACTGGTCGAGTACTTGTCTTTGATATTCCGGTTTCAAAAAACGATAGTGGGCGTGCTGAGAGTGAATAAATGCAAGCTTAGCGCCTAAGCTTTTTAACTGACTAAGGTTGACAGGTATGCCGTTTACAAAAGCTTTAGAGCGTCCTTCAGGGCTAATAACACGCCGTATAAAACATTCATCTGGGTTGTCGTCTTGTGATAATTCGTTTTCGTCTAAAAATTGCTTAGCCGCGGGGACCTTAGCCACATCAAAATGGGTAATTACTTCGGCTTTATCGCTGCCTTCTCGCACCATGTTTGATTCGGCGCGGTCACCTAAGCATAAGCCCAAGGCATCGAGAGCGATTGATTTACCGGCACCCGTCTCACCGGTAATAGCCGTGAGGCCGTTTGCTAGAGCGAGATCAACTTTACGTACTATCGCCAAATTTTTAATTGCAATGTGAACAAGCATAGTAGAGCCTTAAGACGCGGCGCGTCGAAACAGATAAACGAAAAACCTATACACTGGTAATATATACAGTATATATTTACTTGTAAAGATCAGTTTGAAAAATTAAAACAGTTTACTTCCCCAATTAAGCTTTGTGCGCAAAACGTTGAAGTAGGAGTATTCAGGAGGGTGGACCAAATTGAGTTTATTCGGACTTTTTTTGATTTTAACTTCGTCACCTGGAGACAACCGTATAACCACATGACTATCACAGCTTATCTGAGCATTGTCGGTGTTTCGGTCTGATATTTTTAAAGTTATTTCTGAATTAGCATCAATAACGATAGGCCTGCTACTAAGGGCATGAGGGAACATAGGCACCAATGTTATCGCATCTAGCTGCGGAACTAATATAGGGCCGCCGCCAGACAAAGAGTAGGCGGTAGAGCCAGTCGGTGTAGCAATGATTAAACCGTCAGAGCGCTGACTAAACACAAAATCATCTCCAACATGTAATTCAAATTCCATCATGTGTGCCACTTTACTGTGGTGCAACACGATTTCATTCACCGCAACGTGAGTACTTTGTAGCTTGTTATTACTTAATACTTGCGCCTCTAGTAAAAAGCGTTCTTCGTGATGTAGATTATTGGCAAAAATATGGTCTAGCTGACGGGTGATATCTTCAGGGTTAATGTCGGTTAAGAATCCAAGATTGCCTCGGTTTACACCAATTACGTCAATTTCAAAGCCAGCAAGGATGCGCGCTGCTCCGAGCATGTAGCCATCGCCGCCTACAACTATCGCTAACTCGGCCCGTTTACCGATTTCTTGCATGCTGCAAACGGTTAAATCTCGGTTGTTAATTGAGTCTTGTATGCGCTGTTCAATTAAAATTTCACAACCACGCAGGGTTAACTCGTCGACTAAGGCATTTAAGCTAGTATGCGTTGCGCTATGGCTTGGTTTGCCTATTAGCCCGACGGTTTTGTAGTGCATGTACAGTATCTCTAAAAACTATGTAGGCTAAAGGTATAATCAATATCCCCGTACTTGCAAGTAAAATTTGTTTTAAAATTGCAGGCTTAGCGCGAATTGCTTGGTTTACTGTACACTAGCGTGCAGTCCAGCCACCATCGAGCACAATATTTTGCGCTGTCATATTTTTAGCTGCATCACTCATTAAAAAAGCAGCGCTTGCTGCAAGTTCTTCAATTTCAATAAACGATTTTTTAGGCATAGGTTGTAAAAATATTTTCTCGACGACTTCAGCTTCCGTCATATTATTTTCTTTTGCTTGTGCGCTTATCTGTGCCTCTACCAAAGGCGTTTTAACATACGCAGGGCAGAGGTTGTTGATAGTAATATTATGCTCACCGGTTTCAAGGGCAACTGTTTTAGCAAAGCCCACTAGGCCATGCTTTGCTGCAACATAAGCTGATTTAAAGGGAGAGGCGACTAGCGAATGTATTGAGCCCACATTAATAATACGCCCATAGTTTTGCTCACGCATCTGCGGCAGCAGTGCTTGTGTCAGCATTGCTGGCCCAACCAACATTACATTTATCAATAGCTGCCACTTATCTGCAGGAAAATCGTCTATCTTGCTTACGTGCTGAATGCCTGCATTGTTGACCAACACATCTACCGTAGTATCGCCTAATGTTTGAGGAAGTGCGGCGATGGCCGCAGTATCGGTCACGTTTAGCGCTAATGCTTGGGTTTTAACCCCAAGTTTTGCAATCTGCTGGGCAGCGGTATTTGCAGCATCTGCATTCATGTCGGCAACAATAATTGAATGCCCTTGCTTGGCTAAATATTCGCCAATACCCAAGCCTATGCCACTGGCACCGCCGGTAATTAAGACAGTTTTACTGTTGTTTTCCGTATTCGATTGCATTGTAGAGGTTCCCTCGATGTAAAGTGTTTGTAATGTGGTTTTATCTAATTTTCGCTCTATTTAGTCTGCATTTGCTGGCTTAAGAACGCGGGTAAATTATTTACCATAGCGTAAATTGCTTTTATTTGCTTACCGTCTTTGTTTGCGTAATTTTCGTCGGTGTAGCCCCACCAATCCCAACAACCTTGAGGGTTCATTGGCATTATGTTCGATTTTTCAATTTGTGGATATAAGACAATAATGTCATTTGTTGCAGCCCAATTATTTATGCCGGTATCGCGTGCATAAGCGTCGTCAACGTTGGCTATAGCTTGGTTACAGCCGTGAAAGCTAATATGCAGATCGCACGATTTACTATTACAACTCTCGGGCACATACACAAAACCTTCATCGGCTAAACTTGCACCCGACACGTCGCTCAATTCATTTTGTACAAATCGTATTAACTGACCTTTGCTATCAAGCTCTTCGTTATTTATTCGAGGGTCTAGTGGTTGACCTATTATATGACCAAGCATTTCACCGGCTGCATCGAAATCACAGCTACCTATAAAGGGTGATTCTGATGTGTCGCATTGACTGCCTTTATCTATTGTCGGAAACAAATGAGCAGCAGCCATATTGTTGACAAAGACCACATTTTCGTCGCTTTCTTGTTGGCTTT
>CAZXTD010000176.1:4662-8195 GCA_964643575.1 uncultured Glaciecola sp.
GCTTTCTTGTTGGCTTTGCGGCGACAACCATTGCTTGTATTGAGAATAAAGAGCGGCGGCGGCATTGGCGTGAATGCGTTCGTCTAGGGTACCGTGAAAAACCCATACCTTGTCATTTTGCAGCATAGCCGCGGGCGCTATATTACTGTCGAATACTGAAAATATCGCATCATCATAGACTTCAGGCGCTTCGCCTAAGCATTCGGCAAACACCACATTAATATCGCCGCGCGCGCAGTTATAAGGGCCCGCCGCTATTAAGCCTGCACCGGTAACGATTTCAGCGTGAGATAAGTGAAACTGACTTGCCATGTAGGCACCCGACGATAAACCCGAAACGGTAATAGCTTGGGTGTTAATATTCATCTGTTTGGCGTTAGACGATTGTTGTTTGCCATCAGAACAAGCAACAAGGCCAAACATGCTTGCTATTACACATAATTGTAAAAACGCGCTTCTTGCTGCCTTCATGGGCAAAGTCGTAGAGTCTTGCTTTTTCTTCATCTGAAATCCCTATACAAGTAAGTAAAGATTAATATACTCATTTTGCTGTGCATAAAAGCTGATGCGGAGTCGCTTATTCCTCATCATTTAAGAAGTCTTTAATCGTATCAGCGTGCTGAATAATGCCGGCAACGCCCTCTAAATGCCCCAAACTGCCTTGAAGATACTCAATCTTGCTGCTCTTACCAGCGGTTTTTAAGCCCTTGTCAATTAGCTCAGCATGATAGGGCATGAGTAATAAGTCAGTTGTTGCTGGTAGCAAGAGTACTTTAGCGTCAATTTGTTCCAAACCGTCTTGCAAAGACCCTTGCATGCCAGCCATAAATAATTGATTGGCTCTTACCAAATATAACAAATGATTAGCATCCATCAGCGCTGCGCGGTCGCCAGCTCTATCCATTAGCCAATTCACCATACTAGGTTTGGCTGATATATCTTTAAGTATTGCAGGCTCAAGCGGCGTATAGCCAATTTGTTCACCCACTTGATTGAAAAACTCGGGGTGTAAAGCCGATTGCGTGATCATCGCAAGCGCATGGGTTAAACCTTGCATAGGCCACTGCGATTTTGGCTTATGGTAGTAGTTTCCTTGATTAAAGTTAGGGTCGAGGGTAATCGGCACCGTCCACTGCTCTAAATAAGTCGTTGTCCAGGCATCGGTCGCGCCTGCACCAATAACAGATATGAGGCGCTCAACCCATTCAGGATAAGCACTTGCCCATTCAATAGCCTGCATTGAGCCCATTGAAGGCCCTGCTACCGCATAAAGCTTTTTGATACCCAGGCTCTCAAGTACTGCTTTTTGGGTATTGACAAAATCGCGCATAGTCACCACCGGAAAACTCAGCCCATATACTTCATTGGTTGCCGGGTTGATGCTTGCTGGGCCAGTGGTGATAACATTTTCATCAAAAGCACTGATATTGACCAAAGAATCTACGCTTATCACAAAAAACTTATTGGTATCGATAGCTTTATCGGGGCCAATAATAGCGTCCCAATACCCAGGCTCGGCATCATCAATATTATACTTGCCCGCGGCATGTGAGTTACCTGTGAAGTAGTGCGTAATTAATATAGCGTTTGATTTATCAGCGTTTAAGGTTCCATAGCTCTCCCAGCCTACGGCAACTTGTTTGATTGTTTCACCTGAGAAAGTCGTAAATGAATCAATCACGTGCTTTTGTTTTTTCACAATCATGGTGCTGTTAGCTTCCTGTTGGGCTGATGCGGCAGAAGTCGCCGCAGAAAATGTGACAGAATAATTATAGTGCGCAACTGCAATTCTTTGCCAGCTTAGCATCGAGGTCAAACACAAAAAAACTGCAATCAAACGCTTATAAGTGAACATCCTATACTCCGTAGTAAATTGCTTAGAATAAAATAAAGAGGGCAATTGCCATGCTCAAACCAATAAGCGGCACCACTACAGTTAAGGCAGCCATAGGTGCATAAGCCGCGGCATGGGTTTCATTACATATAGCCCGTATTGTGGTTACCACGTAACCATTGTGTGGCAAGGAGTCTAGTGCTCCTGAAGAAATTGACACAATACGGTGCAGTTCGTTTGGATCAACACCTTGCTCCAGATAGTGAGGGGCAACCTCAGGTAAAGCAATCGCTTGACCGCCAGAAGCACTGCCGGTTAAGCCTGCAATAACGCTTACCGCGACTGCGGCGCCAATTAACTCATTGCCAGGTATTTGAGTCATTAAATCAACGGTGTTTTGAAATGCCATAGTGGTTTTAGCGACAGCACCAAAGCCCACTACGGCTGCCGTGTTACCAATTGCGATTAAGGCGCCTGTAGTACCAGCATTAACTGCCTCGCCCATATCGTCAAAATAACGGTAGTTAACAATCATTAGACTAATCACGCCGCCGCCCAAGGCTGCGATGAGAGCATATTGCGCATAAGCCTCGTGCAGAAAAAAACTAATCAACAAAACAACGCTCAAAGGAATGAAACCAGTGGCAGGGTGCGGGTATTCTCTCTCTTTTATTACAGGGTCAATCGCTTTTGCATGGAAACACTCGCCTTTATTCACCGCATTTGCAATCATTTTTTTCAGCCACCAGTAGCCAAAAACAGCCATGAAAACGGCAACGACCAAGCTCACTTCCCATGCAGCAAAAGGCGATGTGCCCAAGTATTGGATAGGTATCCAGTTTTGAATTTCGGGGGAGCCTGCCGAGGTCATTGTGAATGTAACCGAGCCAAAAGCCAAGGTTGCCGGAATAAAGCGACGAGGAAGGTTAGCATCTTTAAACAGACTAAGCGCCATTGGGTAGACTGAAAAGGCCACCACAAATACCGAAACACCGCCGTAGGTGAGTATTGCACAAGCTGCTACGACTGCAAATACTGCGCGCTTAAAGCCAAGTTTGTTGATAATCGCGCGGGCTAAGGAGTCAGCTGCGCCAGTGTCTTCCATAAATTTGCCGAATATTGCGCCAAGCAAAAACATAAAAAACCAAGAAGCGACAAAACCCGAAAACCCTGACATATAGGTAACAACAAAGTTGCTATCTCCGGCGAAAATCGCCATTTCGTTGGTAAGTGCAACGATTAGTGCACATAAAGGTGCTGCAATAAATAGATTCATGCCACGAATGGTGAGCAATATTAGCAGTAGCAAACCACCAATTAGCCCTATTAAACTTAACATCTTGTAATCCTTAGCTTAGCCAACTACTCAAACATGTAATGCAAAGTAAGCATTGGCGTATTCTTTAACTCTCTTAACGCACTAATCATTGATTCGATTTAGTATCTAAAAATGCATATTTATACCCACTTAACGTGTAGCTTGATAAAACATTTTTTTAACACGTGCGAATAATTTACTGTGCCCGAAAAATCTGTGACCGCAGACCGCCAGGATGCATCTAGTCTGACTTACAGAGAATTAAAAGCCCATAGTACGATGGTACTAGTTCTTTTTCATTGGTTTTACACTAAATTAACAAGTGACCGCAGAACCCTTAGTGAGGGATTTACTCAAGGCTTTCATGATAAAGGTTGAGTA
>CAZXTD010000177.1:0-1644 GCA_964643575.1 uncultured Glaciecola sp.
GCACAAGGCGGGGCTATCAACACACTCAACTAGGAACACACTGACAGTCAAAAGCACATTTTCAACCGTCAGTATTTATAGTGTAGTAGACCCTAATTCAGTTCACTAATTTTTTCATTAAATTTTGTCCATGATTCATTAGCGGCATCTTCCCCCATTGCCAAACCTTCTATATAAACAAAGCTTGCATCACTGATGCCTAAAAAGTTTAAAAAGTTCTTAAGGTAGGCACTTTGGGTGTCAAGCGCTGTTCCTTCGTATATACCGCCTCTTGCCGCAAATACAATCGCTTTCTTGTTTTTGAGTAAGCCTTCTGGTCCGTTACTGGTATAAGAAAAGGTGCGTCCTGCTCTGGCGACTCTATCAAAAAAAGCCTTGAGTACTGACGGAATACCAAAATTATACATAGGAACGCCAAACACTATTTCATCACTTTGTTCAAGCAAACTAATATATCTATCTGAGAAACTCGCTAGCATAGCTTGTTCTTCGGTATGCTGAGCTGCATCAGTGCTCCACGCTTGCATCTCTTGAGTACTTAGGTGCCCTAAATCTTCTTTTGCTAGATCAAGACGCACTATATTTAGTTTATCAGTATCGCCATTGTAGTTAGACTTTATTGATTCAATGTATTTCTCTGTCGCTTTAAAACTGTTACCTGCTTCGCTATTAAGGCTGCTATTAATTACTAATACTGTTTTCATATTGTCACCTGTTAATTTATTTGTTTTGCTAATATGTTTTCAGTATATAGCGAACTAAATCGAATAAAATTGCTAAATTTAGCTAGTTTTGTTCGAATTAATAGAACGTTTTTTGTTTTGCAGAGATAATTAACAATAAAAAGCCTTTTGAAATTGCAAAAGGCTTAGTAAATATATTGGTGGGTTTAATGCTAGCTATACAGCGGCAAAGGCTGCTTCAAAATCTTCAATTAAGTCTTGCGGATCTTCTATACCAATAGACATTCTCAGTAAGGTATCACTTATCCCCATACTCGCGCGTTGCTCAGCACCATTCTCATAGAAAATTGTACTGGCAACTGGCAAAATTAAAGTACGAGTATCACCTAAGTGAGTCGCAGCTAAAATAATGTCGAGGGCATTAATAAATTTTTGTTTATTAACCGACGAAGCTAATTCAAAACTTAAAATTCCGCCAAACTGACCCGCAAAGAGTTTATTCGCTCTTTCATGTTGAGGATGATTTGGCAAACCTGGATAGTTAACGTTGTCGACTTGAGCCTTTACACTAAGATACTCAGCTATTTTCAATGCATTGCTACAGGTTTTATCAATACGCATCGAAAGTGTTTCTAAACCTATGGATACTTTGTGCGCAGAGTCGGGTGCTAGAGTGGCCCCTAAATCGCGCAAGCCCTTTTTCCTGATTTGAGTAATTCCCCACTGATTTTGCTCAGCGCCTTTGTAAATATCCAAAATATTGGGATATTGCGCCCAATCTGCGGTGCCTAAGTCAACCACTACACCACCGAGTACATTACCTTGACCGCCTATGTATTTTGTCAGTGAACAGCATAATAAACTCGCGCCAATAGCTTTGCTGTTTAGCATCACTGATGGTGTCATGGTGTTATCGAGCACGAACAAAATATTGCGTATTTTGCACAACTTGCCAATGTTT
>CAZXTD010000177.1:1654-8074 GCA_964643575.1 uncultured Glaciecola sp.
ACTTGGGTGCCGGGGTTGGCTATTGTTTCGCAAAATATGAGCCGAGTATTGTCTTTGACTTTAGTGGATATGTTTCCTATATCGCTGGTGTCAACGTAATCGATATCGATACCAAAATTTATTAGGCTATCAAAAAAGCTGCGAGTATTACCAAACAAAAAGCGACTTACTACAATATGGTCGCCTGCTTTTAGTAAAGAAAACATCACCGCATTAATCGCTGCCATACCCGTTGAGAATGCTGCAGCGCCAACGCCACCATCAAGCTCATTTAAAATATTCTGCAAAGCAACAGCTGAACCCGAAGAGCTTCTAGAATAAACATGACCAAACTGTCGTCCCTGAAACACTGCCTCTAAGTCGGCAACGTCATCAAAAGCAAACAAGACAGAATTGTTAGTGGGCTCGTGGACCGCGCCATGAGGAGGTTTATTGATTCGCCTGTCGGCATGCACTAATTTTGATGCCAAACGGATATTCTTCACTTTGTTTTCCTTGCTTCTATTTTTAAATTTAGGGTGCTTCTACAACTGTGCCATCCTCGCGCAGGCGATGACCTCCTAGGGCAACCGCTATGCTAACTTTGAGCATTATAACTAGCCGGCGCGCATTAACGATAAAATAATACCACAGAAATAAAACACGTCACTCACATCAGCGATATAAGACATAAACAATAAGTTATTGAAAATAACTAAAAAGCGCTTGAAGGAATTTGTCTTTGATTTACTATTAGACACTTATGTGCATATTATTTATAGCTGTTAATCAGCACCCCGAATATCCGTTGATTATTGCGGCAAATCGCGATGAATTTCATCAACGCCCCACGCTTAGTTCCCATTTTTGGGAGGAGTATCCCTCTATACTAGCTGGCAAAGACCAGACCGCTGGTGGTACATGGATGGGTATTAACAAAGCAGGTAGAATAGCCGCATTAACCAACATCAGAGCCCCCGGTAAAGAGCGCGTAAACGCGGTCTCGCGAGGCGAGCTTGCGGTAAATTATTTAAACTCTGAGGTAAGCACCGAGCAGTATCTGCATACTTTGCAAACCACTCACCTTGACTATAACGGTTATAATTTACTCTTTGGCAAGTTGACAGAGCTTAACGTATATAACAGCTTTGATAATAGTGCCTTTCGCTTGCAGGACGGCGTATATGGTCTATCAAATGCAGCACTCAATAGCCCTTGGCCTAAGCTTGACGCGGGCAGAGACGCCTTGGCTAACTATTGTCAACATGCAGGTATTTTAAGCCACGAACATTTGTTTGAGCTTCTAAAAAACGCCACACCAGCGCCCGATAATAGTTTGCCTAAAACCGGCATTTCTGTTGAGTGGGAGCGCAAGTTAAGTTCTATATTTATAGCCAGCGAAGACTACGGCACAAGATCCAGTACGCTTTTACTATTAGATAAACAAAACAAGGTAAGCTGGGAAGAGCGTAGCTTTGATAAAAACGCTGAAATCACCGGCACCCGCATCTTTGAGTTTACGATAAACTAAATTTTCTTTGCTTAGCATGATTAATACTTTTGTCTGGGCAATTAACACTCGAAATTATTCATAATTTCGGCATAATGATGCTTTGCGAGAAGCGTCGTTACGTTTACGCAAAATTTTCCATCTCTATTTTTTTTAAGGACTCAACCACCGTGTTTGAAACTCTAAAAGCGCTTGCTCCCGACCCAATACTTGGCCTTTCAGCTGCATTTAAGTTGGATACCAATCCAAATAAGATTGACCTAGGTGTGGGTGTATACAAAGACGAAGTGGGTAATACGCCAATTTTAGACTCTGTTGCCAAAGCACAGGCTATTTTACAAGCCAGTGAAACGTCAAAAGTTTATATCACGCCTCAAGGTAACCAAGGCTTTATAAACGGTATGCTAGACTTAATGTTTGGGCAAAACTCACCGGTATTAAGCACAAATAGAGTGGCTGCTGTGCAAGCCCCTGGTGGCTGCGGTGCCCTACGCATTTTAGCTGAATTATTAATGCGCGTTAATCCAAATACCAAAGTGTGGGTAAGCGACCCGACATGGGCAAATCATATTCCCCTACTCGGGGACGCAGGCATCGAACTGCATACTTATCCATACTTCGATAAAGAAACCGCCAGCATAAAATTTGACGAGATGATTGATTGCTTATCAAAAGTTGGTCCGGACGATGTGGTCTTGCTACACGGCTGTTGTCATAACCCAACAGGTGCAGACTTAACTAAAGAACAATGGCAGCAAGTGGTAAGCGTTGCTCAAAAAGTGGGCTTTTTACCTTTTGTTGATACTGCATATCAGGGTTTTGGCGATGGTATTGAAGAGGATACCTACGGCTTACGTTTGTTAGCCGAAAACCTTGACGAAGTGATTGTTGCAGCCTCATGTAGTAAAAACTTTGGCTTGTATCGAGAACGTGTGGGATTAGCCGCTATTATATGCAAAAACGAACACACTCGTAACATTGCTCAGTCGCAAATTCAGTCTGTTGCACGCGGTATTTATTCTATGCCGCCTTCGTATGGCGGAGCATTGGTTGACATTATTTTGAACAATGTCGAACTGACACAACTGTGGACACGCGAAGTTAACGACATGCGCAATCGAATGACCGATTTACGTGCAATGCTGGTAAATAACCTAAACAAACAAGGCGTTGACAAAGATTTTAGCTTTATCAATACGCAAAAAGGGATGTTCTCGTTTTTGTGTATCCCACCAGAGCAAGTGCAATTGTTGCGTAAAGAGCATTCCGTGTACTTTGTAGATTCGAGCCGAGTCAACATTGCTGGCATTAACCATAGCAATGTTGAAGCCTTAGCCAGTGCAATTGCAAAAACCCTATAGTTACGGATTCATTAATTATGAGGGCACATTAGTTGTGCCCTCATTTCGTTTTAGCTGAATCAAAAGACTATCTTATGCTTACACCTCAAGAAGAGTTTATAGAAAAACAACTATATTTAATGTCAGTTGGCGACTATCAGACAGTTCATAAAAGTGCTATCGAATCTATCGCACAAGACTTGAATAACCCGCTACCTTATTTTTTTCTCGCGAAGCTTTGTTATGACCATAAAAACAATCAAAAATCGATAGAGTTATTTGAGAAGTCGCTTTCCTTAGATCCTTCTAACGCATATACCCTTGTGTATTTTGCCCAAATGCAGACGCAACTAGGCAATAATGAACGCGCAAGAGAGCTTGCAGAACTTGCCGCTACCAATATGCCTAACAGAGCGCATCTTTTTGATACCTTAGGCGTGGTATTTAGCCGAGCAGGCAATCATGAAAAAGCAATTGCACAATTTAAAAAAGCGGTTGAACGTGACTCGAACCCGGCCAACTACCATTATAATTTAGCGGTTTCATTGCAATTTTTAGGAGACTTTGATGGCGCAGAGCATGCTTACAATGAAACTTTAGCGCGCGATCCTAAAGCATTTAAGGCTTTATCATCTTTGGTAAGTTTGCGTAAACAAAGCGAGCAAAACAATAAGCTAGCACTATTAAAAAGTACCCTAAGTCAGCTCAAACATAACATCAATGCCAAGCTTTATTTAGGTCATGCACTTGCAAAAACCTATGAAGACCTAGGCGATTATCCACAGAGCTTTAAATGGCTTTTGAAAGCAAAAGAAGATAAACGCAATATTCCTTGTACCCTTGATTATGAGAATATTTGTCGCGCAGCAATGAAAACGCCAGATATCACCTCAGACTCAAGATTGATTGATCAGAATAGTCAACCCATTTTCATCGTTGGCCTGCCCCGAACAGGCACAACTCTCGTCGACCGAATTATATCGAGTCACAATCAAGCTGTGTCAGTTGGCGAGCTGAATACCTTTGCTGAACATACCAAAAAGCTATCAAACACATCATCTAATTTAGTGCTAGACGCTGCCACGCTAGAAAAAGCTTCGTCACTTGATATGAAGTTGGTGGGCGAGCAATATATGCGGTCAACATTGCCGCTTCGCAAAAATGCAAAAGTGTTTGTTGACAAAATGCCACTCAATTTTTTCTATGCGGGTTTGATATTAAAGGCCCTTCCTCGAGCACGAGTAATCGTGCTGCGCAGAAACGCAATGGATAGCTGTTTAAGTAATTTCCGGCAGCTACTCACTGTCGAACATGCCTATTATTACTATACCTATAATTTAGAAAACACTGCCGATTTTTATACTCAATTTGACAAATTAATGAGCTTTTGGCGCGCTCATCTTCCGTCTGACCGGTTTATGGAAATCAATTACGAAGATATTATTACTGATCAAGAGAGACAAACTAAGCGCTTACTCGATTTTTGCGGCCTGGATTGGGACGATGCGTGCTTGAGTTTTCATGAAAACAAAGCAGCCGTATCAACAGCAAGTTCAGTGCAGGTAAGGCAACCCTTGTATTCAAGTTCAATTGGGCGTTGGAAACGCTATGGCAGTTTAGTTGATGGGCTAAAAGCGCGTTTAGATAAATTGATTTAAATTTGAAACATTTGTTTTTAGTCAGTTAAAAAGCCCCTAAATTTTATTAGGGGCTTTTGTTTTTTCTAATTTTGCTTAACTTAATTTATAAATAAGTAATTAGAGATAAATAATAAGCCTTATTCAAAAGTATAGGTGAACCTTACACCAATAGTTCTGGGCCTAAGGACATTGGTAACAAAGCTTCTTACTGTTGCACCTTCAATAGTTTGATTATTCAATGGTGTAGATTGAACGCCCGTTTCGGCAAATTTATCAAACAGATTATTAACGTACAGTGTCGCACTCCATTCGTCCATCGTGTAAGACACTCTTGCATTGGCTACACCAAAGCTAGGAAGCGTATAAGCACCGCCTAATGCGGCTGTTCTCGATAAGATATCGCTTTGCCAAGCAAAGTCGGCCGAGTAGTCTAGTTCAGCACCGTTTGATAAATCCTGAAAATACGTAGCCGACAAGGACATTTGCGTTTCGGGTGAACCAGGTAAACGGTCGCCATCGCTACCGTCAATAAACAAGGTACCAAAACCAGGTGGATCAATAGTTCGTATTAGCGATGGCACGTCAGCAGACAATTCACTCTTTACTCGGCTAAACGAACCATTTATGCGCAAATTTTCTGTTGCTAACCAATTAAAAGTGGCTTCTGCACCTGTTGATTCTGCACCATTTCCATTTATTGTAATTGGAACAGATGCATTTACCGTTGCCGACGACAATTGATTACCATTCCACTCAATATAATAAACTACACCGTTAAGGGTTAAGGTGCCGTCTAATAGCTGACTCTTTACGCCCAACTCGTGATTGCGAGTTGTATCTGGACCGTAAGACCTTTCATCAAACTGAGCAAAATCATTTGGTCCAGGTCCAAACTGCTGTCCTGGCGCTAAATTACAGTTTCCTTGCGTCGCATTTGGATCAAATTCAGGGCAGTCACCGCCCCCATTACCACCACCAATCCGAAATCCTTCGCTAATTGTCAAATAAACATTTAGATCATCATTAATTGCATAAGACGTATTGAATTTAAATAGTGAACCGTCGTCTTTTTGCCTTAATTCAGGATTAAAGTCTCTTGCAGCAATTTCATCTAAACTCGCTGCAACAAAATCAGGGTCAAATAATGGAAAGTCGACTTCAGATTGAGTCTCAATATCATATTCATAATATCTGCCACCAACAGTAACCTGCCATTCATCGGTAATTTGATAAGCAAGTTCACCATATAATGCTTGTTCGGTAATTTCAGTGTGACTCGCTGAAAAGTACTCTAAATCGTCTGGACGGTCAAAACCCGCAAACGCAGCATAACCTGGCGTTGTTTCAGCAGAAAAGCCCGTCGCCTCTAATTTGTTATAAAAGCCACCTACAATCCACGACAAGTCAGAATCTGAAGTAGAAACTAAGCGTAATTCTTGGTTAAACACTTCTTCACGTTCATCTTCTAAAGTAAACGCGGTAAACGTAGGGAATGTTTCATAAGAGTATTCTAAAGTAATCAAGAGGTCGGTTTGATCACGCTGCCCTACCTCTTCATACTCCGATATACCAGTTGCTGAGGTTAATTCTGCAAATCCTAAATCTGCAATTACCTCAAGCGCAATCAAACTTGTGCTTTCATCATTGGGTTCACGCACTCGCTGAGCGTTTTCATAAAGGCCTGTCGCCAATTCACCTCGATGGCTCGATATGGTTCTGCCTTCGTTTTCTTCTTCTTGAAAATAATATGTTAGCGTAGAGTCTACATACTCATTTGGCTGCCAACGCAATGCAATTTTACCGCTTAAGGACTCTTGACCATTTACATCTTCTTGTGGGTTTAACTGATCGCTGCCGCGCGGTGAGTCTGGCTCAGAAACCCCAATTTCTCTCACTACAAAAGGTTGATCAATAAAACCAGGATCGTCATATCTGTCTATTGACGCTCTAA
>CAZXTD010000178.1:0-8055 GCA_964643575.1 uncultured Glaciecola sp.
CTATACTTAATTTAGTTAGCAATATTACTCATCGTTGTTAGTTCTGATATGTCTGAAACACAAGAGAAGTCCAATACGCAAGCAAGGCTAGAGTCAATTAGCACATCGCTAAACGCTGGCGCATTCGTGCGTGTGCGCAAGCTCTTGCACGACATACCTGCCGGTGATGTGGCCTTGCTACTTGAGTCTTCTCCTACCAAAACACGAGACCAGCTATGGCTAATGCTCGACGCCGACTTTCATACCGATGTACTAGAAGAACTTAGCGAAGACGTACGTAACGGTATAATCACAAAAATGGTGCCCGCAAGCGTGGTAGACGCGCTTGAAGACATGGACACCGATGACCTAGCCGAAACCTTAAGCTCACTGCCCGAGCCTGTGCTTAATAGCATACTTGTGTCAATGGATACACAAGACCGTCAGCGCGCCGAAAAAGCCCTGTCGTACGGTGAAGAAACTGCTGGTTTCATCATGAACACCGACACCATTACCCTGCGCCACGATGTGACTGTAGACGTGGTTATTCGTTATTTGCGCTTAAAATCAGAATTGCCCGAAAATACCGATACTTTGTATGTGGTCAATCGCCAAGACTTTCTTATTGGCACTGTGTCGTTAGCAAAACTGCTGACGTCGTCGCCCGACGTCAGTGTTGAACAAATCATGGATGACGAGCCTGAGGCCATTGTTGTGAACATGGATGATGGCGAAGTCGCGAGCATGTTTGAACGCTATGATTGGTTGTCGGCGCCGGTTATCGACGAAGAAGGTAAATTAGTAGGCCGTATTACCATTGATGACGTGGTCGACATCATCCGTGAAGAAGCCGAGCACTCAATGATGAGCATGGCGGGTTTAGATGACGAAGAAGACACTTTTGCGCCCGTTGGGCAATCAACCAAACGACGCTCTGTATGGTTAGGCGTTAATTTAGTCACCGCTTTATTAGCCGCAGCAGTAAGTGACATGTTTGAAGCCACTTTAAGCCAGCTGGCGGTATTGGCGATTTTAAATACCATCGTGCCGAGTATGGGCGGAGTTGCCGGTAACCAAACACTAACCTTAGTAATACGCGGCATGGCCTTAGGCCATGTCACCAAAACTAATTCACTGTGGTTAGTCCGTAAAGAACTCGCCATTGGTTTTTTTAACGGCATGATATGGGCAATACTAATAGCCTCAGTCATTGCGCTATGGAAACAAGATTATGTGTTAGGCGGCGTCATTGCATTTGCGATGATGATGAACATGATTGCTGCAGGGCTTGCAGGCGCGACCTTGCCAATAATCATGAAAAAAATGAAGATAGACCCAGCGCTTGCCGGTAGTGTGATATTAACCACCATTACCGACGTGGTTGGGATCTTTGCCTTTTTAGGCACCGCCACTTTGTTTTTGTTATAACGCTTTTATTTCAAAAAATGGTTTAGGATAAAGCCGACGTTAAACTAATCGTCAATCTGCTGTTGCTTAAGCCATTCATGCAAATAGGCAACGTCCTGATTAATCGCTTCTTGTAACTGTTCTGTCCATTCATGCACGTTTTTCCACCATGCTGGGTGGTCGCCTTGCTGAATCATATTTGCTGTTTTTTGCACGCGTGATAAACCCACAGAGCCTGCCGCGCCTTTTATTTTATGTGCTTGCGAACACACTTCGTCTTTATCATTTGCAGCTAAAGACACATTAAGTATTTCCATATACTCAGGGATTTTGTCTTCAAACACAGTTAAGCTAGTTTCGACCATGCCCTCGCCAATAGTGTCGATAAGCATATTCAGGAGCTCTTTATCGAGAACAGTTTGCGTGCGTTGCTCAATCACCACTGCGCTCTGCGGCCCCTTATTTAGCTCTGTCGAACCCGACTCTTTATTGCTGTTGTCTTGAGTCACAAACGTTGGTGACGATTCTGTGGCAAACAGCTCATTAAACACTTGGATAATACGGCTCTTCTTCACTGGTTTAGCAATAACATCGTCCATGCCGTTTTCTAGATACTCATCTCGTTTTTTAATCACGTTAGCAGTTAAAGCTACCATTGGCGTGCTGAGCACTAAGTCTTCTTCAAGCAGTGTACGAGCAACATCAAAACCTGTCATATCGGGTAATTGGATGTCCAGTAGTATTAGGTCGTAGCTGCGCTCTTTGACCATATCGATAGCTTCTTGCCCTGTCATTGCTACCGACACGTGTTGCCCAAGTTTTTCAAGTAAGGCTTTTGCAACCATCACATTAAGCTCGATATCTTCAACTAACAAAATTTGTAGGCCGCTCACGCGCAGCTCTTCTAAATCGGGTTTATTACTTGTGGTTTTAACTGGCAAAGTAATTTCAAAACAGGTGCCTTTATTTAGCTCACTGTTAACTCGAATGTCACCGCCCATTTTGTCGACCATTTGTTTACATATAGCCAAGCCAATACCTGTGCCCGTTGCCGACTGAAAGTCGGGGCGTTGAACTTGATAATACATGGCAAAAATTTTATCGAGCTCAGCCTTATCGATACCAATACCGGTATCTTGAATGGTAAAGGTAATTTCAGCTTGAGTTTCGTCATGAATAATAGAGCTTAAGCTGAGTGATACAGAACCGCTTTTAGTGAACTTTACGGCATTAAATAGTATGTTCCACAAAACCTGACGTAAACGCGTGCCGTCAGCCTCAAACGCAAGCGGTACCGGGTCAATAATCTGCCAATTAAACTGTAGGCCTCTGTCGGCAGCTAATAGTTTGATAATACTGGCAAGCTCATTCATAAAGTTTGCTGTGTTAACTGTTTTGGTTTGAATTTCGACCTTGTCTCTGTCGAGTTTATCGAGGTCGATGATGTCATTGAAAATATTACCTAAGGTAATGGCGCTTGCGTAAATAGTGCTAACCCACTCAAATTGCTCGTTGTCGAGCTTGGTGTCTCGTAGCATACGCGACAAACCCACAATGCCATTTAAGGGCGTTCTGAGTTCGTGCGAAATAGTCGCGATGAATTTGGTTTTATCTTTACTGGCTTGCTCAATTGCCAGCTGCGACTGCTTACGCTCGGTCATATCTCGGCCAAACGCGAGTAAGCCCAAACGGTGCCCGTCTTGGTCAAAAAACGGGACTTTACGCATTTCAAAGTAGCGGCGACGGTCGTCAGCAAAGCGCAGCCAAAGCTCTTCGGTAATTGGCGCGTTAGTTTCAAGCACTTCTTGGTCAGACGCAGCCACTTGTCTGGCAAGCTCTTCGTCATAGACTTGATGAGGGGTTAAGCCTAATAGCTCTTCTTCGGTGCGACCTGTGAGTGCTTCAGCCACTTTATTACATCCTGCAAAACGCCCTTCTTCGTTGCGATAATAAATGAGGTCGGGTGAGGCATCTATAATAGAGCGAGTGAGTCGCGATAAGCGCCGTGCTTGAATTTCTTGTTCTGACTTTTCTTTTATTTCTTGCTCGAGCTTGGTAAACATTGACTCGCGCTCTAATTGAGCATTTTTACGTTGTTCAATTTCGTAGTTGAGCTGACGAATATTGTTTTGTAATTCTCTATTGAGAATGACATCGTGGCGGCGCAAGCGTTCAAGTTGGCTTACGGCTTCTTCAAGATTAATACGAGAATGCTCAAGTTGATTAATCAACTGAAAGAAAAAGTACAAAACAAATGGTGCTGTTACCAAAGTAAGCGCAGTGGCACTGACAAAGTCATCCAGCTCAATTTCGCTTCCTAATAAAGTCCTTACCACCCACGAACCCGCGAGAGTGAGAAAGAGTGTGATAAGTACAAACAAGATTGAGATGCGTGTTGCGCCCATTTTATCAACAAACTGAGCGAATTTGATTGCCCAAGCTGATGGAGGAGATGTAATTGCCATAGAGTATTAATTCAATCCTTTTCGAAGTAGGTCTTAATCTTATCAAATATATGCGCGTGTTTACTCAATTTACATAAATTGTTTATTGATTAAATGATAAAACCGTTGTTTGAGTAAAGAATTCGTAACGTGATACTCATCACCTTTTTGTTGAGCGCGGCTGCATATTATTGCAGAAAAATGTATTGCGCAGATAATGGTGGAAAGAAAAGCGTATAAGTAATACCTGTGCCCTAGCGGACTACTTTTTGATATCGCGGACTACTCGTTGTTCATGCGAACCACGCGTCATCCCCGCGAAGGCGGGGACCTCCTTGGAACATGCAGTTGTAGTAAAGCGCAGTTGTGTCCAAGGAGGTTCCTGCCTTCGCAGGAATGACGGTGTTGGGGACGCAGTAATGACGTAGCTGGGGTGCAAAAGTTAATAAATATTCACTATTTTTGCGTATTTTTGATTTCCAAAAGATAAAGCTCGCTTGTTTTACCGAGATTTAGCGAGTACAAAAGGTTGTTCAAGCAACTAATTTTCACATTATATTAACGCGCAGTGTCAAAAAACTGTCGCTTTAATAATTAAATTGCTGTGATTGGCCGATATTTATTTTTATTATTTACAACAACTTAGCTCTTATTGATTTGCTGAATGCCATTATTATCCTAAGTGATAATTGATTTTTGGGCGCTAAATAGGTATTTTCACTCTCCCGCTTAGTGGAATGAATAAAAATTCGATACGCAAGAGTATCCTCAACAGCAGTTAACGACATAATGTGCTTGGCGTAAAAAATGCTGCGTCAAGCTAATGTGAAATTCGAAAGTAACATTGTGCAAGCATATAAAGGTCCGCTAGAGGCCGCTTAAAACAAGAACTTTAGACGACCTTGCCTTATATCAAAGGCTTAAACGAAAACAGGCAGTCCTAATTCGTGATAGGAAAGTGCGAATGCAACTTTTTCTTATGACTAATTAAGATTGGCAACAGCACGGGTGACGCCTTTTGTATGGCAAGCCACGTGATCAGGAGTAATGCATGGCTTTATATCATTCATCAGATTCTAAAGATAATTGTGGTTTTGGCTTAATCGCCCACACAGAAGGCGAGTCTAGTCACCAATTAGTGACCACCGCAATTGAAGGTTTAGACAGAATGCAACACCGCGGCGGTGTTGCGTCTGATGGTAAAACAGGCGACGGTTGTGGATTGTTATTGCAACAACCCGACTCATTTTTTCAAAAAGTCGCTAAACAACACGACTGGACGCTTAATAAAAACTACGCCGTAGGCATGGTGTTTTTATCACAAGACCCGATCAAAGCGCAGCAATCAAGAGAGTTACTGAACCAAGAGCTCGAAAAAGAAATGCTCAGCGTGCTGGGCTGGCGCGAAGTACCGGTTGATCATAGCGTGTTAGGTGACTTAGCCAAAACTGGTGTACCGCAAATAGAACAAGTTTTTGTGAATGCCCCAAGCGGTTGGTTAAAGCCCGACCTAGAGCGCCGTCTATTTATAGCTAGGCGCCGCGCTGAAAAACTCGCCCAAGACGACGATTTTTATATCGCGTGTTTGTCTAACTTCGTCACTATCTATAAAGGTTTAGTGATGCCAAAAGACCTGCCTAAGTTTTACCTAGACTTAGCCGACACCGACTTAACATCGTCTATTTGTGTATTCCACCAACGATTCTCAACCAATACTTTACCTAAATGGCCACTTGCTCAGCCCTTTAGATATTTGGCGCACAACGGCGAAATTAACACTATTAAAGCTAACCGTGAGTGGGCAATAGCGCGTACGGCGAAATTTGCGACGCCACTTATTCCTGATATAAAAGACGCTGCACCATTTGTGAATACCAGTGGTTCAGACTCAAGCTCTCTCGACAATATGCTTGAACTGTTTTTAGCCGGTGGCATGGATTTATTTAGGGCGATGCGCTTGTTAGTGCCCCCTGCATATCAAAATAACACCACAATGGACCCTGACCTACGTGCATTTTATGAGTTTAACTCGATGCATATGGAGCCTTGGGATGGCCCAGCCGGTATCGTATTGACTAACGGACGCCACGTTGCTTGTAACCTTGACCGCAATGGCCTGCGCCCTGCGCGTTATGTGATTACTAACAACGGCTTTATCACGCTTGCCTCTGAAATTGGCATATGGGATTACAACGAAGCCGACGTAGTCGAAAAAGGCCGCGTGGGCCCAGGCGAAATGCTTGCGGTAGATACACATACTGGCAAAATTTGGCGCTCTAACGAAATTGACGAAGAATTAAAATCGCAACACCCATATGCAAAGTGGCTTGAAGACCACATTGCACGCTTAGAGCCTATCGAAAACTTAGATGCAAGTTTAATCGGCAAGCGCGCCTATGACGATAAGTTAATGGCAACCTACCATAAGATGTTTAATTACAGCTATGAAGAAATGCAGCAGGTAATTAAAGTCTTAGCGAAAGACGGTCAAGAAGCGGTTGGCTCGATGGGTGACGACACGCCAATGGCGGTAATGTCGTCGAAACAGCGTACGCTTTATGACTATTTCAGGCAGCAGTTTGCGCAGGTGACTAACCCGCCTATCGACTCACTGCGTGAAACCCACGTAATGTCGCTTGCTACCTGTATTGGCCGTGAACAAAACGTGTTTAACGAAACCAGTGGCTACGCGCACCGTGTTTTATTTGAGTCTCCTATTCTTTTGTACACTGACTTGAAGCAGTTACGTGAGTTTGATGACAAGTTTTATCACAACGAAAAAATCAGTATTAACTACCCAAGCGAAGAAGGCTTAGCACAAGCTATACAACGAGTTTGCGATGAAGCCGTAGAGGCCGTGCGCGAGCGCAATGCTGCATTTGTTATTTTATCTGACCGCAATATTGAGCAAGGCCGCTTGCCTATTCCGGCGGCGATGGCTGTGGGTGCAGTTCAAAAACGCTTGGTTGAAGAACAGCTTAGGTGTGACGCAAATATTGTGGTAGAAACCGCATCTGCCCGCGACCCGCATCACTTTGCCGTTCTTATTGGCCTTGGTGCAACGGCTATTTATCCGTTTTTAGCTTACGAAACGATTGAACAGATGGTCGAGAAGAAAGATCTGGATATATCGCCACTTGACGCCGTCAAAAACTACCGCAAAGGTATTAACAAGGGCTTGTTTAAAATTATGTCCAAAATGGGCATAAGCACGGTGGCGAGCTATCGCAGCTCTAAATTATTTGAAGCAATCGGTATTAATGAAGAAGTAATGGACGCATGTTTTAACGGCGTACCTAGCAGAATTCAGGGTGCAGGGTTTGCTGATTTTGAGCAAGACTTAATCAACCTTTCTCGCGTAGCTTGGTTGGCACGTAAAAACCTATCGCACGGTGGCTTGCTTAAGTATGTTCATGGCGGTGAGTATCATGCTTACAACCCAGATGTAGTGAGTTCCCTGCAAAAGGCAGTGGTAAGCGGCGAATACAGCGATTACCAAGTGTTTAGCACGTTGGTGAACGACAGAAACCCAAGCCACCTGCGTGATTTGCTCAAAGTAAAAGCTGGCGAGGCCATCGATATTAGCCAAGTAGAACCCGCAGAAAACTTATTCCCACGGTTTGACACCGCAGCGATGTCGATAGGCGCGCTTAGCCCTGAAGCTCATGAAGCATTGGCAATAGCCATGAACCGACTCGGCGGACAATCAAATTCAGGCGAAGGCGGTGAAGATCCTAAGCGCTTCAGCACTGAGAAAAACTCGAAGATTAAACAGGTCGCTTCAGGTCGGTTTGGTGTAACACCACATTATTTGGTTAACGCAAACGTTATTCAGATAAAAGTGGCCCAAGGCGCTAAACCCGGAGAAGGTGGGCAACTACCAGGCGACAAAGTCAATAAGTACATTGCAGAGCTGCGCTTTTCTGTGCCCGGCGTTACCTTAATTTCGCCTCCGCCACATCATGATATTTATTCGATTGAAGATTTAGCTCAGCTAATATTTGATTTAAAACAGGTTAATCCTGAAGCGCTAATATCGGTCAAGTTAGTATCTGAACCAGGCGTAGGGACTATTGCGACAGGTGTTGCAAAAGCTTACGCCGATTTAATCACGATATCGGGTTATGACGGCGGCACAGGAGCAAGCCCATTAACTTCAGTTAAATATGCGGGCAGCCCGTTTGAACTTGGCTTAGCTGAAACACAGCAAGCACTCGTTGAGAAT
>CAZXTD010000179.1:0-8053 GCA_964643575.1 uncultured Glaciecola sp.
AAGCTAAGCCCGTCACGATTTTTTGAATACCAGAGGCTTTATTTGGGGCGTATGCATTTGCTTGAATCAAACAGAACAATAGAACAAATAGCAGACATCTTAGACTACAGCAGTCCATTTCATTTCTCTAAAAATTTCAAGCAATTATTTGCGTGCTCACCGAGTGATATAAGGCGTTCCAAAGGACATATCCACAATACTATTGAAGACTATGTTTTTCAAAAAGTGTTTAATGTACTTTTTGCGACGCAAACCCTGTAACAAAGGTTGGAAGCACAAAGCCAGCAATAAGACTAGAGACGTTTGCCTTTTCAAAATCCGCAAATCGGATTAGGCTCTTCTTTTTTATCAAAGTAATAAACTCTTTTGTCTAAGTCGGCTCTACATGACTACAAAAGCATACGCTGGCGTTCACACGCATCAAGTTACGAATCTCCCTGAGTATTTCAATATTAATTACTAAAAAACATAGTTCATAATTTAAATATAGACGAATAGTGTATTAATTAGAGACTATTGCACATTGAAGGATTTTTTATTTGCACGATAATAATTGTATCGAAACAAAAGTCGAAATATAAATGAACTATCGGAGATTAATATGATGAACAAAATTGAGATTTATACTAAGGGCTATTGCCCGTATTGCAAGCGCGCTAAAGCAACACTTAATAACCTAGGCTTAACTTTTGAAGAGTTTGAAATTACTGATAGCGAGAAGTTCACCGAAGAAATGCAAGCACGCAGCAGCAGAAAGACCGTGCCACAAATATTTATTGGCGGTCAACATATTGGCGGAGGTGATGATTTTCATTTTGCCCTAAGAGACGGGAAATTAGCACATTTACTTACACAGGGTTAAGAACTCGTATTCTGAGCACCACACATTTTTTCTGGTCGATGAATTTGATAACCTTGCATATAGTCGACCCCAATTTCTTTAAGTGTCTCAACGATTTGTTCATTCTCTGCAAATTCGGCCACGGTTTTCATATTGAGTGCTTTAGCGACGTCATTAATAGAGCGTACCATTACAGAATTGACCTTATCTTCAACAATATTTAAAACAAACGCCCCGTCGATTTTAATATAGTTGACAGGTAGATTTTTTAAATAACCGTAAGATGAGAAACCACTGCCAAAATCGTCCAATGAAAATGAGCACCCAAGCGCTTGAAATTTTCTCATTAAATCAGTTAAAAAAGAAAGGTTAGTAACCGCAACAGTTTCTGTTATTTCAAAACATATATTTTGATAAGGAATTTTGTATTTTGAAAAGCAACTAATGAGAAAATCTGAAAAACTATCATCGGTCATTGATTGACCGCTTAAATTAATAGAGTAATGCTCACCCTTTACTATCAAATCGGTGTTTTTTGCAAGGAAGGCAAAAGTGTTTAGTACAACCCACTTATCTATTCTTTCCATCAAATTATAGCGTTCTGCTGCAGGAATAAAAGAATCTGGACTAATCGGATTTTGGTTTTCATCTAGCATTCGAAGAAGTACTTCAAACCCCATTCTTTTCTTCCCACTCTTAAAGCCCATAATTTCTTGGCAGTATAATTCGAATAAATCATTTTCTAGCGCATTGTTAATTGTCGTAACCAAGTTCATTTCTGTTCTGCGTTTCTGTAGCTCTGGGTTTTCAGCAGAATATATATGAATCCGATTACGGCCAGCGTCTTTTGCTAAGTAGCACGCAGTATCGGCTAAACTCATTATTTTTTCGATTGATTCGCTTTCGTGAGACACTTCAATCAAACCAATACTAATACCTAAACAAAACACTTTATCTTGAAATGTAAATCGATAGTTGCTCACAAGACTAAGCATAGCATTGGCTATTCTATAAAACGTATCAAAACTCCCTCGTTTAATCAAAACACCAAATTCATCTCCGCCCAGCCGTGCCAGACTTCCCTCGGTGCCCAATGCCCCTATCATTTGCTGGGTAAGGTCACGCAGAAGAATGTCTCCTGCTGGATGACCACAAGTATCGTTCAGTATCTTAAATTGGTCTAAATCCATATACAGTACACAAGATTTAGCGAAACCTTTTTGTGCTTCAACAAAAGCTTGAGATAATAGACACTCAAATTCTCTGCGATTGTAAGCGCCTGTAAGCGGATCATGGGAAGCCAGATACCTAAGTTTATCCTCATTTAGCTTCCGATTATTTATGTCTATTACTGAACCCTCAATACGCGCATCTTTGTTATTTGAGTTACTAAATAGCCTAACCGACAGTGATGCCCAGAATTTACTGCCATCTGTTTTTTTTAACTGAATTTCAAGTTCAGTTGATTTATGTTCCCTTAGTTCAAGCTTAAGCTCCTGTAGATCTACTGGATTAAAAAATAGTGTTTCAAGAACATCAGATTTGCGCAAAGGTAATGCATCTTGGCTTCTGTACCCGAAAATGGAAAGGAAGGCAGGGTTAACAGATATAAACCGCATCTTTTCGTCTAAAAAGAAAATACCTTCAACTGTATTCTCAAATAGCTGTTGGTACATTTTCAGGCTGTTAATTGCGACGTGCTGTGCTTCTATTCGGTTTTGTTTTTCGGTTCTAATTCTATCGCCTAAGGCCATAGACATAAAAACAGTCGTTAACACTGCGCCAACTGTGCCAGAATATTCCGTAAACCAGTTAAATGGCATTATACCAAAGCGAATTGAGGCGGAAATCACCGCTCCAATAATGAATAAGCTCCAAACTAAGCAGTATTCCTTAGCGTGTTTGTTTCCGCGACTCCAAAGCACGATACCCAGAACATAACTGATAGCAGCTGAGGTCATACCGATCCCTAGTACTGCTTTGACGTTACTCACATATGTCGCAAAAGGAGCGAGTAAAAGCACTACCAAATTTAACAACAACATAAATAAAAATAATTTTTTGATTTTAGGTGACGGTGCTAAAAACACGAACGAGAACAAAAGATGAGTGACTGCTGCCAAGCCAGCAAAAAAAGGGGTTAATCGATTGAGCCAGGGGAGATCATTTGGCCAAAAAAATTGAAATGCAAGCCCCGATTGCGAAGCAATCAAAAGTGAAATACTCAGAGCAAAAATCGAAAACGTAAGGAACACTTTTTCATTTGTGCGGCTGAAAACAAAGATATTATAAATCGCTGTTAAAAACATTGCTGTAAAAACAAACGCGTATATTAAATTATAAAGTGTATGTTGTTTATAAAATAGATGTTCATAAGAAATAGAAAGTGGAGCAATAAGCGTACCTTCAGTACTTATTTTAAGTAGTACTGTTTGTTCTTCTTCTGTCTCTAGATAAATTGGAAACGCGAAATTAGAGTGTCCGATAGGTCTTGTATTAAAAGGTTGTTGGTCGCCTGTCTTGTAACTGTATTCAATACTGCGTTGGTCATCTTGCAAGACGTAAATTTCAAGTCGATCTATAGGAGCAAAGGCATAATCAAGAATAAATTGCTTTGGTTTTGCTTCTTTGTTTTTAAATGTAAATTTCAGCCAATAAGCGCTTGTTGTGAATCCAAAATCCAACATATCTGTATTATTTTTGGTCCAAACTGTGTCATCTAAGACTATTACATCTTCAAACGAATACTCGTCTTTAGCATCTTCAAAATAAAGGATTGCATGATTAAATTCTTGCTGTTCGGACGTTTGGGATACATAGACAGTTTCAGAGGCAACAGCAAAGGAGCATAGAATCAGAAGTAGAATTGAGACCCCAGCTTGTATCTGTTTTCCTATTTTAGGTAAATGGAAGTAGCGATAGTAAATATATAAAATAGGATACGTCCTCAATTATTCTAAATAAAAGCTAGCAAAGACTATTTATGTAAACAAATGAGTGCTCACTATTTAAACGATAATTCTTTTATGTATCGATGTCTATTGTTTTGGAAATTGACATGAACACTTGAAATAAGCAGATAATGAGTCAACTAAAATCACCTAGAAAGTCATGTTTCTTGAGCTTTTGCCGATAAATACAAGGAGCTTGAGTAAGATAAACAAACATGTGTCTTATTATCAAGGTCCTGTTTAACGGTGAAAAATCGTAAAACACTATTTAATCAGTCTTTTGTGTGTCAATTGTGCAAAGGTAGAAAGTTCAAGTTTAAGTTCGAGTACCGGTCTATTGACACACTTAATGTTTTGCCTACTAGTCTATAAACGTGGAAAAGTACATGACAGCTTGGACCGTGCAAAAACGATTCACTTACTTACTAATATGCCTTATCTCTTTGCTGATAATTAACGTTGTCAGTATGCTACAAATTTCTAAAACAGGGTATTTTACTTTTTTGGAGCGTGAGCACTTAATTGGCATTGAAACTGTCAGTAATCGAGTCGATGATATTAATCGAGTGTCCGAAGGGGCTTCTATTTCAAAACTCATAGACAATAATCACCCTAATTTAAGAGAGCAAGGCATACTGCAAGGAGTTTTGCACGCAAAGAAACAAGCTCAACTTTGCTTGGATGCTGTTAATCCGGTCGAAACAGTACTTTTTCGAATTTTAGGCTTTGGAGAAGCCATCGACATTTGCGTCAATGATATTCTCGTAAACGACAAGCTTATTGCGCAAATTGAGAGCTTTAAAAAAGGAGAGCTTAATAATGCCGAATTTTTATTGGAGATAAACGATAACATCAAGGCAGTTAAGTTTAATACCGAACGTTTTGCTATATTAATTCCAGAAATTCGCCGTTTTATGACAACACTAATTGTGTCGACCACAGTCTTCCTTGCAATTTTGTTAGTTGGAGCATTTATATTGGTCTTACGTTCAATTCAAGGGGGGTTGGCCAAGCTAGTACAAGACATACATGTTGTTGAATCCCAGAATAACCTAAGTCACCAAGTTATGACCGTTTCTGAATGTGAAGTTGGTTCCGTTGGTCGCTCTTTTCAAAAATTATTGTCGAAATTCTCAAGTATTATCCTTCAAATATTGTCCTCTAACAACGCCTTAACAGAGCAAAGCTCAAGGTTAAAAGACCTAGCAGAACAATCAAATGCAAGCGTTGAAGGGCAATTTGAAAAGTCAGAACAAATTTCTACGGCAATTCATCACATGACAGATGCTATAAGCGACGTTGCAAGTACCATTAGTAAAGTTGCCAACGACGTGAGCGATGTGGACGAATCCGCGACAGATGGTCAACAAGTGGTATCCCAGACCATTGACGCCTTAAACAACCTTGAAGCGGAAATTGCAGCAGCTTCTCAAGTAGTCAATAAATTGGCCACAAGCGGTGAACAAGTGAGTAGTGTTCTAGGGGTGATTACGCAAATTGCTGACCAAACGAATTTATTGGCTCTAAATGCGGCAATAGAGGCAGCGAGAGCAGGCGAGCACGGAAGAGGCTTTGCTGTCGTCTCTGACGAAGTAAGAACACTCGCGAATAGAACACAGCAATCTACGCAAGAAATCAGCGCGATTATCGCTGAATTCAAAACGGGCTCAGACGCTGCTGTTTCAGCAATGCAAATGAGTCAAAATAAAGCGCAACAAACTATAGTATTAGCTGATGGTGCAGGTGATTCACTTGATTTTATTGCAAATTTATCAGGCAAAATAAAAGACCATGCAAATCAAGTGGCCGCAGCTGCAGAAGAGCAAATGGCTGCTCTACAAAATATCAATAACAATGTGATAGTTCTAACAAGCACTGCTGACACGGCCAAGGATATTGCTGCGCAAACGCATACTGCTGCGCTTGTTGTTAGCGATAACGTGAACGAAATGAGCGCTATGGTGAATACCTTTAAAGTGTGATTTCAAAAAATACCTTAAGCAAACTTATATGAAAACTAACGAAGAGAAAATAAACGTCGTAGTGAATAATAAAGCTACAAACTCGGATGCGGTTATTAGCATCCCTGATGCCTATTTAATTTTAGAAAATCTCGCCGAGGCAGTGCTAGTGTTAAGTTGCAAACAAGAAGTGGTGTTCAGCAATCTTCATTATGAGCAATTGCCCATTTTACTTAGGCATAAACTGCAACAAGAATCTCTTGATTATTGGAAAACCAATAGCCCCACTTATATAATGGGATATCGAATTAAGTCATTCAAAATTGACTCTGGTTTTACATTTATTATCGAAAGTCCTATTCATTCAGCTAGCCATTCTAGCTTCAATTTGCGACGCATCGCTAAATTGATGAAAAATAACAATGATGTATACCAAGCAACGGCAATTGCCATTCAAGAGTCCATTGGCTGGCGTTGGGTAGCGATAACACGTTTCATTAGTCAAGAGAAGTTAGAAACACTCGCCTTTTTGGATAGACAAAGCAAACAAGAGGATATTATTTACGATATTTCAGGCACGCCTTGTAAAAGCGTTATTGATACCGAACAATTTACGATTTTTGATAATGTGGTGGATGCATTCCCAAATTATCAGACTTTGAAAGATTTAGGCGCAAAAAATTATGCGGGTCTCGTTTTTAAAGGAACTGATGGTCAGCCTTTGGGTCATATCATGGTCATGCATGATAGTGAAGAGGTAGACTTTGCCGCCGCAGAGCACATTATCGAAATGGCGACACTAACGCTTTCGGCTCACTTTCAGCTATGTTGTGCTAACGAAGCAATAGAAGAAGTCACTTTACTAGCCAATCAGGACAAACTCACTAGTTTAGGTAATCGTTTGGCTTTTGACACTGCCATTAGTGCGATGGCTCCAGACCATCACCGCCGAAATACTGACGATAAAACCATCGCCATGATTGACTTAGATGGCTTAAAACCGATTAACGATACACTAGGGCATAAAGCAGGCGATGAATTCATTCGTTTGATGGGTGAAGAATTGGCATTACTCGGGCGAAAGAGCGATGACGCTTACCGAATAGGCGGGGATGAGTTTGCAGTGGTCTTTTCTCAAAATGCTTCTCCTTTTATCACGTCTTTGCGCGACCGCTTATCGCATTCTTTAGTTAAAGTTAGTTCAATATTAGATTTTCCTGTGGATGCGAGTATAGGGTTTGCTAGCTTGTCTGAAACGTCAGGCGATGTTTACCAATGCATTCAACTCGCTGACGAACGCATGTATGAGCACAAACAATCCAAAAAAAATAACAATTAAAGCCGAAGTTTACTCATGAGTCGACACAGTATTGTGCTTAATCCGATAGAAACTGTAGAATGGCTTGTACTAGATGCTAGGCGTATATTTACCGGTGTTGTTGAGTAAGTGCGACGAGGAGTAAAATGAGTTATGGAAAGTTTGTCGAAGAAACATGTTTTGATCACGGGTGCAGGCTCAGGCATTGGCCGAGCGTTAGCGCTTGCATTTGCCGAACGTGGTAATCATCTTATCTTAAATGACCTTAGCCTTAGCGAATTGCAAGAAACAGAAAAAGCCTGCCTTTCACTTAATAGCGACACCAGCGTAAGCCTATACGAATTTTCAGTCACCGACATGAATGCATGGCAGTCTCTTGTGAGTGAGATCGATACAAAACACGGCCACTTAGATATTGTGATTAACAATGCCGGCATTGCCCACCAAGCAACCACGGTGCAGTTTTTACCCGATCAAGTGTTGCGCAATGTAATGGAAGTCAACTTTTTTGGCATGGTAAATGGTACTCAGGCTTGTTTGCCGCTGCTTCGAAAGTCATCTGAGGCTTGTTTAGCGAATGTTTCGTCGTTATTTGGACTGACGGGAATTGCCTTGCAAGGTGCTTATTGTGCGTCTAAATTTGCAATACGAGGCTATACCGAAACGCTTCGTATGGAGGCCCAGCACTATTTTCCACATGTGAATATACTGTCGATTCACCCGGGAGGAGTGAGCACCCAAATTGCTGAATCTGCAATAGATACCGGCTACCGAAATGCGAAAGACTCTGCCACCGACGTGAAAAACTTCAACAAAGCGCTTGTAATGCCACCTCAAAAAGCAGCAGAAATAATTTTAGGCGCAATTAAAGCCAACAAAACGCGAATTCTAGTTGGAAAAGATGCATTGGCTTTTGATTTTATCGCCAGAATGTTTCCTCAAGGTTATACCAAAGTGGGTTTGCGCGAGGCTAAACGGCGTC
>CAZXTD010000180.1:0-7334 GCA_964643575.1 uncultured Glaciecola sp.
TAAAGCTGTACCTGCTTCTTTGGTTGCTATTGTCACTGTCACCCTTATCGTCACCTTTATCGACATTGAAGCACGCACGGTTATTGATTATGTGCGCGACATGCTGCCTGCTGAACAACGTGCAACCGCTTCTTTAGCGGGCGAATTACCTTCTTTTAGTATTCCGTCGGTGCCGTTTAATTTAGAGACTTTCTATATTGTATTACCCACTGCCGTTATATTAGCCCTTGTAGGGTCAATTGAGTCTTTACTTACTCTTACGCTTATTGATGAAATGACCGACACTCGCGGCAAAGGCAACCAAGAATGTGTGGGTCAAGGTGTGGCCAACACCGTGAATGGTTTCTTTGGCGGCATGGGCGGTTGTGCCATGATTGGCCAGAGCATGATTAACATCAACTCGGGCGGCAGAGGACGTTTGTCAGGCATTACAGCAGCACTTGTGCTACTTGCGTTTATATTGTTTGCAGCACCTCTTATTGAGATGATCCCGCTGGCAGCGCTGGTTGGTGTCATGTTCGTAGTAGTAATTGGTACCTTCGAATGGGCATCATTTAGAATTATTCGTGGCGTAAACAAAGAAGATGCGTTTGTCTTGTTTTTGGTGACCGGCATTACTGTTATTGCTGACCTTGCAATAGCGGTTATTGTGGGTGTTATTGTATCGGCCCTCGTATTTGCCTGGAAACATGCCACGCACATTCATGCGCGTAAGCACACCGATAAAGACGGCTGGAAGGTATACGACCTAGAAGGTCCTTTATTCTTCGGCTCAGTCTCACACTTCAAAGACCTATTCGACGTCGTCAACGACCCACAAGACGTAGTAATTGACTTCAATGCGCCACGTATATGGGACTCTTCAGGCATCGACGCGCTCGACAATTTGGCAGACAAATACCAAGAAAATGGCAAAACGCTGCATATTCGTCATATCAGTCCTGAGTGCAGAGTATTGCTTAAAAAGGCAGGCCGTTATGTTGAAATCAACGTGAATGAAGACCCTCGATATAAAGTGGCTACTGATACTTTAGGCGGTTAATTTTCTTCTAAATTAGGGCAAAACAAACCAAATAAAAAGAGCACTAGTCGGTGCTCTTTTTATTTGGTTTGTTTTGCGCATAGATGCAGTTTTACAAGATGTCGCAGTTCGACATTTTTCCAAATTAACTTTACTGCGCTATGTCACTCTCATACTCAACCGAAATTCTGTTATATGTGACATTTGTTTTTGGATTTAACACCACATCAGGTTCTGCTAACTCTTTTATCAAGTACTTGATTTTTACTTCGCCATCATTCAGCCACACAAATGATACATCTACACGACAACTAGCACTAAATACAGTTGTTGGAAGATTATCAGCAGTCGGTGCTTTTTGTTCTTGAACTTGAATAGTTAGATGTCTTTTACAATAACCTAGTGCACCGCCAAATAAATATAAATACTCAACAACCTTAAACTGTTTATTTGGAGAATAAACTTCACTGACTATTTCCACTTTTCCATTGTCGCTAAAAGGAGAAAAAACAATATAAAGCGGTACAACAATGAGCATAATGAACAAGAAAAAAGCACTTAAATAATATTTAGAAACTGTCAAACGAACTCCTTAAAGACTCAACCTTACCGGTAACTTACCTTAATGCTGTTATGTTTCATAATCCATCGTTGTACAATATCAATTCGCGCTAACGAGCGCTCAACAACACAACCCAATCTTGTTCAGACTCTTTTGCAGAAAACGCAATAGAGAAGCTCTCAGAGTTTATTACAACATCGTCTTTAACCGTCTCGATGCCTGAAATAGGATCTAGCCATATTTGCTGGTAAGTACCATTTGGTAAAGAGCCTGTAACGACCTCAGGCTCAATAAGGTAAGCGATGAATTGGCTTTCACTTTGACTTTTATATTGTGAGGCTGCCTTGACGGTTTTGGTAAAGTGTTTTTGGTTTTCATACTCTTTTTGCACAAACTCGATGTCTTTTTCGAGGGGGAGAGTTCTCATTTCGTGCAAGCGCACATGTTTTTCCAAAAATCGTTTTGCTATATCAGTGAGTCGCCAAAGGTTTTCGCGGGTTCTGAAGTCTTTAAGGCCTAGGTCATTTTGTGGCTGGTGGGCGCCTGCATACCATTCTACGCCTGCGCCACCGGCTAAAAAGGTGGGCCATAATACGTGTTGTCTTAGTGAGTCGTGGGTGGGGTCGTCTTTGTCAACGCGCGCACCCACGTGCCATTTGCCAATTTCATCCATGGTAATTAACCATGGTGCACGGTTAACGCTAGAAAGCCTGCGCCATTTTGCGATTTCTTCAAATACATGGGTGCGCTCGTCTACCTGGAACGAGATGCCGTCGTATTCGCTAGTTATCAGTGGCGTGAGTATTTCGTCTTTGGCCGACGCATGGGCATGGCTATGAATTAAAACAGGGTGCTGATAGGGATCGTTTTTGGCCAAAAAGGCAGCCATGTCGATGCGCTGTTGGTCGTTTTGCCCATTAGGCGACCAACTGGCAGGGCCGTTCTCTTCGCCGACATTCCACACTAAAGCCTTGTGGTGAGCAAACCGTGCAATCAGCTCATGGTAATAGAGCTGGCGTAAGTCGCCGGTGTTGCCTTGGTCTAGCATCAGCTCGTTTTCAGTTTCTTGGGTGACGATATGCAACAAAATACCTTGGTTTTGCATGTGCTCAAAAATCATATTCCACTGAGCGAGTTTACTGACATCAAAACGGTCGAGGGTGTTGTGATTAATGTAAGGCCATACGTCCCTGCCGTCTCCGTCTATATTCATAGTTAAAAAGTATTGGGCGTTCATGCCTTGCTCGGCTAAATAGTTGATTGCACCTATTAACCCTTTACCTTTGTTTTTATCTTGTCCCCATAACAAATCGTCTTGGCTAAAGTCTTTGATATGCGCTTCAAATTTATGCAGGCCCTCGCCGGTGTTCGATTCTCCTTCACGCTGTTGGTCGGAATGTCGGTAGGTGCCGTCTATCTCCCAATAACCGAGTAAATTTTCTGGGCTATTTGCGCCTGCTTTGAGCCAATATTGTTGTGTTCTGGTAGCGTAAAAAAAGCCATCTTTTATGTCTAAAAAGCCGGTTTTTTCAAAAGGTTTTTGTGCCACGGTGGCTGCGCTAATGTCTATTGTTCCTTTTTGTGCGGCAACGATGTCTAGTGAAGGATTGTTAGTTTTGCTTAAGGCAGCTTTATCGCCTGAATATAAATAGCTTTCATAATGATACAAACCACTATTACTTGGGGTAAAGTGGGTGCGCCAAATATTTCCGCTATCAGCGCTCGAGTATTGTGCTTTGCCGTCGGCGGCGTAGTAGCCTCGGTATGTGCGTGTGATGCCATTTGCATCTGTTATGTGCGTTAGATTCAGATAATTCATGAAAGGATTATTGGGAGCGGTTTCTTGGGTGTCTGGTCCCAATAAGTTCATGCTAAGGGTTTGCAAAGCAGTGCCGCTATTGTCAGCAATGTTTGCTTCAACTCGATTCTGTTTGGCATAAGCATCAATAATGCTCTCGTCTATAGCAATAATTTCAAGGCTATCTAACTCAGGCGAGCCACCACGTTTTCCGCTGCCGGTTACGGCGATAATTTTACCGCCGTGATACACCGCGCCGCCGCTATGTCTGCCTCTAACTAATGGCGGTAAACTCACCCAAGTTTGGGATTGGGTATTAAATGCTTCAACGTGCGCATGCGCAGGAACTTGCGCCGCTGACTCTCCGCCCAACACCAATATATATTTACCCACCACAACCACATTTGCACCTGCTCGTGGATTAGGAATATTCGCGGTTTCAGGTAGTGTTGTCCACTTGCTACTAGCAAAGTCATACATGTCGACTTCATGAGTGGTTAAATTAAAATCATCGCCAGTTGCCCGCGATGTTTTGCGCCCACTTAACACATAGAGTTTATCGCCAACAACAGCCGCTTGGGCGTGATCTCGGGCAATGGGTGCATTTGGTAATCTTCGAAAAGTATTTGTGGCAGGATCAAATTCATCAAACAAAGTTGTGGTGCCACTCATATGGCCGAGCGTGCTGCCACCCACAAAGTATATTCTCTCGTTGTAAGTCACCGCAGCGGCGGCACCTCTCTGGCGGCTTTGGGGAATAGGCGCAACGGACTTGAGAGTGTTGGCTTTAGGGTCAAATGCTAACACATCGCTAATGCCAGTTTCGTTTGGCCATCCGCCTGTAAAAGCGCCTACAATATATACTTTCTCTTGGCCGGCTTGTTTTAGGTTTACCGCCTGAAAGTGATGAATCTCGATGTCAGTTTTATCAATGACTGCATCCCAACGGTTGTTAGTCACGTCATAAGACTGCACTGCTTTTATGCCGCGTCCACCTATCAAATAAACCGTGCCGTCTGCTACGATTAAATTTGATTCGTGCCGTGGGGTGTGGTTACTTATTTTTTGCGCCCATTGACCTCGTTTGCTGTTATTTTGATGATTGATACTCGGTGAAAGCGCTGGGCTTTTGTTTGTTGATGCATACGCTACAAAAAGACTATTTTGAGCAATAACAGTAAAGAGAAAAGCGATAAGTACAGACTGAAGAAAACGCATAGAATGCCTAATAATTACATTGTGATAACAACAGTGTAAGGGAGGTTTGAATTTATGTAAACGCTTCCATATTCAAACGAAGTTTGGAATTAAGACTTTAAGTATCTGTTTTAATGGAAAATTATTAAGTTAGATAAGCGATTTGATGAAAAAAAAACAATAGATAAAACTGATAAATTTAAAAGAAACGTTTACCCGTTAGCGCAATATAGAGTGCTAACACGCCAACGATTGCGTAAATCGTTTCGAAAAAACCTATACTGCCTGCATCACCCGACAAAGCGGTCGCCAGTAACATACAAGATAAAAGAAAAGAGGGGATAGCAATGACACCAATAAGGATGCGTACGCCCATAGAAAGTTTGCCAGCTTTTGCCGCTCGTTGAAAGACTGTACCTGAAGCCTGAGGCGCTTTTGGTGCGTCGTCAGGCTTCGTGTTTTTAGTCTGATTGGTGCTCATGAGTGCTAGACTTTCTTTTCACAAATTATTTTTGTTCGAGTAACCAAAGTACTAAATCGACCCTTTGTTGAGCAGTCATTTGGCGTGGAAAAATTGGAATGTATTTATCGTTAATGATAAATGTAGGCACACCTCTTATGTGCTCTCTGAAGTCGCCTATTGCCTTGTTGTTGCGTTTAACCAAACTGTTTACGCTAAAACCTTTTGCCACTTTATCAAAAGTTTCTGGCTCAACGCCGTTTACGATAAACAAACTACGTAAATCCTTTAAACTGCCGAGCGTAGCTCTTTGTCTATGAATATAATTGAAAATAGCCGCGTTCAGCTCATCTTCTTTCTTTAACGTGCGCGCTATCAACATGGCCTTAGTCGCATCATCTTGTACTTTAGGCCCTGCCATTGGCATAAAATTTACATGTATTTTTTGTAGCTGTGCATCTGCTGGCAATTGTTCTTTCATCTGTTTAACAATGGGCTCAAATGCATAACATGCCGGACACCAAAACGAAAAATACTCTTTTACGACAGGCTTTTTCGATACTTCATCAGCAATAATTTTATAGTGCGTGCCTTCTTGCCATAACACGGCTTGAGCATTCGCTTGGCTTGAAATCAAAAAACTAGTGCCAATAATCATTAAGAATGCGGCAAAAAATCGTTTCATTGTTGTGTCCTATAATTGTAATGGGTTTATGTCTGGTAATAAATGTTAAAAGACCAGCACGATAGGTCTTAGTTCAATATTGTCTGCGTTTATATACTTAGAACTTTAGCAATATGTTCAGCTTTATCCCAGCGCTCGCACGCGGCAAGAATACCACATGCCCCTGCCACTGCAAGCTTGAGATTCAGCTAATATTTGCCCTATTGTGCTGCTATCGCCACTTATATGCGAGACTTAACAAAACTCTGCGAGACTCTGTGCTAAAGCCGATAACGTCTTCATACTCATGATCAAGTGCATTGTTCAAACGCAAATTTATGCTCAATGAATCGCTGAACTCATGACTAACGTTAGCACTCACTAGCCAATACGTACGCAAACCAACAATTTGAGAGGGCGCAGGGAAGGGTGGGAAGAAACGATCGAGCCTACTGCCTGTATAATCTGCTTGTAGGTATATTCTTGTGCCTTGTTCAAAGTTGTAACGAATGTTACCAGAGCCCGTATGGCGTGCGCGCCGTAGCTCAGTTGAATTTGCAGTACCGGACATATCAAAAGCAGCCTCGCTCGCATCAAGGTAGGTGTATTGAGCTTGCCACGACAATGCATCATATTGACCGTCTGCACTTATCTCTACACCGTTTCTTTCGCTGTCGCCACTTGCGTTTTGTGCAGTAAATTGACCACTGTCGGCATCAAACACAAAGCCTAAAATCTCGTTGTTGAGCTTTGCTTTAAACACCGTTACTTGAGTATTAAAGTTGTGTTTGCCAACGCTGTAACTGCCCTCTAGGCCTGCCTCAAGGCTTCGCTGAGTCTCGGGTTGTAAATTAGGGTTACCCAAAAACGTCTGTGGGAAAAAGCCAAAGCGCTCGGTAAAGGTTGGGTTTTTAATTGCCTTGCCTAAGCTAGCAAAACCGCGCAAGCTATTTGAAAAACGATAAACAGCGCCCGCTCGGTAGCTATCGGTATTATCAAACTCACTGTTGTTATCAAATCGAAGGCTAGCGTTTAAAGTAGTGGCTTCGTTTAACGACCATTGCGTGCTGCTTACAATACTGTAAGTGTCGTTAGATTGCTTCTGATTAGGATCGCCAAATACAATTGGGCCAGCTTGTTCGTAGTCTTCTTGCACAGCTTCTAGGCCAACGTTAACAAAGGTGTTCGGCTCAAGATTAAAGCGATTGTTCCATAATACGCGAAGTTTTTCGCCCAGTGTGCTGCCGCTAAAACTACCGGCACTGTAGTTAAGTGTTTCCTGTTGTGCGTACTGAATCGTTACTAAATTTGAGTATTGTATGCCTTCGGCGTTCGCTTTTTCTTTAGTATACTCATTTACGTTGTGTGCATTAAAATGCCAGTCAAGCCCAATGGAGATTTGCTCACCTAAAGAAGAGTTATCGGCATCACTAATTAGCCCAGTGCTAAAGTCTGTGGCATCAAAATCACTTGCATAGTCAAGGTAACGTGCGTGCGTATTTAAGCGATGATTATCGTTGATCCTTAGGGCGAGCTTGGCGCTTAGGCTGGTGTTTTCATAGCTGTCGTCCTCTACACCGCTGCGGCTTATGTTTTCACCGTCGGTATTGTATACACTCGCGTTTAGACCGT
>CAZXTD010000180.1:7344-8035 GCA_964643575.1 uncultured Glaciecola sp.
ACCGTAACTAAGATGTTCTTGCATGCCGCCTACACTCGCGCTGGCTTGATAGGTGCCTTTATCGCCAATTGACGCTTGTAAGCTAGGCGATACACCTGAGCTGCCTGCTTGTTTCGTGGTAATGTTTATAACACCAGAAATAGCATTGCTGCCCCACACTGCGCTTTGTGGCCCGCGCAGTATTTCAACACGTTCTATTTGTGATAGCACAATATGCGAAAAATCGACCAAGCCGCCTTGGCCCAAGTCGTTTATTTCAACGCCATCTACCAATACCATTACGTGGTTACTTTCACCGCCTCTAAAACGCAGTTCAGTTAAGCTGCCTGTAGGGCCCGATTGACTCACATTTACCCCAGCAATAGTGCGCAGCAAGTCGGTAAGCGTGAGTGCACCCGATGCCATAATAAGTTCGCTGTCGATAACACTAGCAGACCCTGCAATAAAAGGCTTTGCAATAGGGCTGCGTGCGCCAGTAATGCTGATGGTTTCAACTGAGTTTGATGTTTGCGCAAGCGCAAGTGAAGGTTGGCAAGCGATTAAAGCTGATGCCAATAAGATTTTATTATATTTCATGATAGTCCTTAGATTTGCTCCACCCGAGCAAATTGATACAAAGCTGCTATTTGCTAGCAACACCCTAATTAGGCCGGTATCCGGACTCACAATATTTTGGCTTTACCTTCCCATG
>CAZXTD010000181.1:0-7933 GCA_964643575.1 uncultured Glaciecola sp.
ACCTGAATCAAACCACACATCAAGCGTGTCGGTCACTTTTACATAAGCGCCTGCATCTTCGCCGATAAGGTCTTCATCGCTTAAATCCCACCACGCTTGAATACCCTTCTCTTCTACTGCTTTGGCAACGGTTTCCATGATAGCTTGAGATTGTGGATGCAACTCGCCGCTTGCCGCATGCACAAATAAACAAATAGGCACGCCCCAAGTACGCTGGCGTGAAATACACCAATCTGGACGGCCTTCTACCATGCCTTTAATGCGATTTTCGCCCCAAGCAGGAATCCACTGTGTTTGTTTGATTTGCTCAAGGCTCTCTTTACGCAAACCATTTTTATCCATGCTAACAAACCACTGAGGCGTTGCTCTGAATATAATCGGCGTTTTATGACGCCAGCAATGCGGATAGCTATGCTCGTATTTAACGTTTAATACAAGCTGACCCGTTTCTTGAAGCGCTTCAATAATAGCCTGATTGGCTTTAAACACGTGCTGTCCTGCAAATAATGGAGTGTCTTCTACATAAACACCATTTGGACCTACAGGGTTGTATATTTCGATATCGTATTGCTTACCTACAATAAAATCGTCAACACCGTGAGCAGGCGCAGTATGCACGCAGCCCGTGCCCGACTCGGTTGTTACGTGCTCACCTAAAATAAGGGGTACAAGTAAGTCCAATAGCGGATGTTTAACTTCTAGCTTATCAAGTGCAGCGCCTTTACATTCAGCTATTAGCTTGTGCCTTTGTGCGTTATATCGCGCAGCGCAAGACTCGACCAAGTCACTGGCAAGAATAAAGCGCTTAATATCGCCTTCAATTTCCATGTCGACCAAGCTGTAATCCAACTCCGGGTGCAAGCTTATCGCGCGGTTAGCTGGGATTGTCCAGGGGGTTGTGGTCCAAATCACCACACTTGCGGCTATATCGGTATATTCAGCATCTGTCAGGCCAAAAGCTTGTGCAAATTTTGCTGTATTATTCGCTTGTGTAGTAGTGGTATCAAAAGCTACATCAATCGCAGGCGACACTTTATCTTGATATTCAACTTCGGCTTCAGCGAGTGCTGAGCCGCAATCTGTGCACCAATGAACGGGCTTAAAGCCTTTTTCAAGATGACCTGATGTGACTATTTTAGCAAGCGCTCGAATAATATCGGCTTCGCTTTTAAAATCCATGGTTTTATATGGCTGCTTCCACTCACCTAACACGCCTAAACGTTGAAAGTCTCGGCTTTGTCCAGCAATTTGCGTTTCAGCATATTTGCGGCAGCGCTCTCTAAATTCAGCAACGCTGACTTTTTTGCCCGGTTTACCTACCTTTTTCTCAACCATCAACTCAATGGGCAAACCATGGCAATCCCAACCAGGCACGTAAGGCGCGTCAAAGTCTGAAAGCGTTTTAGATTTAACAATAATGTCTTTTAAAATTTTATTAACCGCGTGACCAATATGAATATCACCGTTTGCATAAGGAGGGCCATCATGCAAAATGAACGGTGTTTTGCCCGCTTTTGCTTGTCTAATTTTTTGGTACAGGTCTTGGCTGTTCCATTTTTTAAGCATTTCGGGTTCGCGATTTGCCAAATTACCACGCATAGGAAAGGCGGTATCGGGCAAATTTAAGGTCGCTTTATAATCACTCATATTGGTTTCCGTTACTATTGGGAGCTTATTAACAAGTCTTTTGCTTGTTGGGCATCTTTTGTAATTTGTTGTTTTAACGCCTGAAAATCAGGGAATTTTATTTCATCACGAATTTTTTCGACAAACTCTACCTCAATATGCTGCGCATAAATTGAGTCAGAAAAATCAAACAAATGCGCTTCTAGCTGCATTTTGTGTCCATCTAAAGTAGGCCGCATACCTACGTTTGCTACCCCATCATATTGACCTTGTCGGCAACGCACTTTTACCGCAAAAACGCCTTTTAAAGGCGACTTGTGGCGGTGCAACAAGACGTTAGCGGTTGGGTAACCAATTGTTCGGCCGTTTTTCTCGCCGTGCACCACTTTACCGCGCACCACGTAAGGGCAGCCAAGCATTTCTCTAACCTGCTTGAAATCGCCCTGAGCCAAGGCTTGTCTCACAGCTGTTGAGCTTATTCGGTAATCGTGCATTCTGAAGCTATGTGTGCTGACTACGTCAAATTTAGCTTGGTCGCTGTGCTTTTTGAGTAGTTCAAAGTCACCTGCTCGCTGATACCCAAACTTAAAATCGTCACCTACCACTAAAAACTTCACGCCTAACTTAGCAACGAGTAAATCATAGATAAACGCTTCAGGAGACATTGACGCAAACTCGGGCGTAAACCTAACACACAACAAACGGTGAATACCTATTTGTTTCAGGGCTATGTATTTATCGCGCAACAGCGACAAGCGAGCCGGTGCGTGTTCGGGTGCAAACAGCTCTTCAGGTTGTGGTTCAAACACCATCACAACAGCGGGCAAATTAAGACTAGCGGCTTTTTCAATTAGGCTCTGCAATACTGCTTGATGGCCCAAATGGACACCATCAAACTTGCCAATAGTCAGTACGCAGCCATGATGCTGTTCACTGATATTGTGTAAACCTCTAATTAATTCCACTAGACCTTCTACTTTTCTACTGCTATGCAAAATTTAAAGCCGCTGATTATAAACGACAACGCTAGCAATACCAACGCAAAACCCTTTTTAAATGGACATATTTTGAGCCTGTAACGACCGCTTGGTTAAATTCCTTGGTATTTAGCTTGGATAAAGGCTAATACGCTACGCTTTAGCAATTAATTGATGTGGGCGAATCCCTAAAACCAAAACACAAACAAGATAACTAATAAGCCCAATGCCAATAGTATACGCAAGGTTAGATATGCGCCCTATTGTACTTAACTCAGTCCACGGGACGGTTGATGAAAACCACAAAATACAAGCGAGCATAGCGAGTGACGCAATTACTATTCTAAGTACAAACCACCACGTATTTTTTGCAATCTTATATACACCTTCAATTGCGAGCCTGCGATAGAGTAAATACGCGTTCATCGCGCCAGATAGCGCTGTAGCCATTGCTAAGCCAACATAACTAAAGGGTATTGCAAGTATCAGGTTAAACACCATGTTAGCGCACATTGTGATGATACCGTAACGCACCGGTGTTTTAGTGTCTTGGCGAGAGTAAAAGGCCGGCGCAAAGATTTTAACCAACATAAAGGCAAGCAAGCCCGAGCCATATGCAATTAGACTATAAGAGGCCATATAAGTATCGTCTATGGTAAATTCGCCACGCTGAAAAATAGTGAGCAACAAGGGCATGGCTAAAGCCATTAATGCAATGCTAGCGGGAATACCCAACAAAACGATAATGCGAAGCGCCCAGTCGATATTACTGGCAAAAGACTGAGTGTCTTTGGTAACGTGATTACGTGAAAGCGTTGGTAAGATGACGGTAGCGATGGCGATACCGAATAAGCCTAAAGGAAACTCAAGCAAGCGGTCGGAATAGTAAAGCCATGATATTGAGCCGGTCATTAAAAAGCTCGCGATTAAGGTGTCGAGCAATAAGTTTATTTGACTCACCGACACTCCAAAAAGAGCAGGAATCATAAGCGTTCTGACCTTGGTCACGCCTGGGTCCGACCATCCCCATTTCGGTTTTACAAGTAAACCTGCTTTGTATAAAAAAGGGAGTTGAAAACCTAACTGCACCGCGCCGCCAATAAACACACCCCACGCTAAGGCATATGCGTCTTGTTCCATATAAGGGCTTAAATAATAAGCGCAGGCAATAATAGATATATTAAGCAATACTGGTGTAAACGCGGCAACGGCAAATTTATTTAGTGTGTTTAAAACAGCGCCAGTAAAACCCGCTAATGAAATGAAAAAAATGTACGGAAACGTAATTTTTAACAGTGTTGAGGCTAACTCAAACTTTTCGCCGTCGGGTTGGTCGTTGAGGTAGTCGATAAACCAGCCAGTTCCAAATAGAGCAGCTAACACTGGCGAGCCAATTACCCCAACTATGGCGGTAAAAAACACAATCACGCCTAGCGTGCCCGACACTTTAGCAACAAAGGCTTTCAGCTTGTCAGGGTCGTTTTCAGCTTGCACTTCTGTGAGTACCGGAATAAAAGCCTGTGCAAACGCGCCTTCGGCAAATAATCGGCGTAAAAAATTAGGAATTTTGTTGGCAAAGAAAAACACATCTGCGGCGGCGCCTGCGCCCATAAAATTCGCCACTACCATGTCACGAACTAAGCCTAAAATACGTGATAAAAAAGTCATCGCACTAACGATAACACCGGCTTTTAAAAGCGTTTTAGGCATTGAGTGTCCTTATTGTTGCCTTTACCACGAGGCGGCTACTGAGATTGTAATAGACTGAGTGAGAGTTTGACAAAATCTGAAGAGCTTAGCATACCGACAAGTTTTTCTTCTTGATCTGAGCGTTTTTCAAAAACCGGTAAACAACCGTTTTTATTATTTAGAAAATATTCGGCAGCATATTTCAAACTATCGTTAGCATACACTTTATCAAAGTCAGTCACCGCAATATCCATTACCGACGTTCTCATCTCTTGTTCAAGCAAGCCCTCAGCGCCATACTCTGTCATCAAACTAATCACTTTCGCAATCATTATTTTATGAGTGATTAAACCAACCATTGTTTTGTTGTCTTTGCTCATAATTGGAATATGCCGAATTCCTTTTTTCGTGATCAAGTCGTGCACGTTTTTCATGCTGTGCTCAGCGTTAATAGTTAACAATTTTTTGGTCATTAAGTCTGCGACAATTTGCATAAGGCTTCTCTTTTATCGTGATATTATTAGTATAACGAGTTTTATCTGCAAACTAGTGACTTTTTTTAGATAAATGTGCCTTATTTATTGACAAGTCTTCGAATAACTCGGATAATCCGCACCCTCAATTTTTGACATAAATATTTTAGGAGTTACACCTTGGCTAACATTAAGTCTGCTAAGAAACGTGCAATTCAAGCTGAAAAGCGTCGCCAGCATAATGCAAGCCGTCGCTCCATGACTCGTACGTGTTTAAAGAAAGTTGTTGCCGCTATTGAAGCTGGTGACAAAGAAGCTGCACAAAGTGCATACACTGTAGCTGTTCCTGTTTTAGACAGAATGGCAACAAAAGGCCTTATTCATAAGAATAAAGCTGCACGTCATAAGTCTCGTTTAAACGCACAGATTAAAGCGCTAGCTTAAGTATTAGTGAAACGGCTCTTCCTATGTTGGATGAAGCTTTTTAACAAAAAAACGAAACCCAGTGCAAAGGTTTACAAAAACCGACAAGATAATATTCTTGTCGGTTTTTTTATTTTAAGCCCTTGTGGACCTTTTTTCGTATACATTTTTAATTGAAATAAAGAATAGTAAACATGGTTAAATTTGTATTTTTGCTGCCCTTAACGTTGTGCCTCATCTGGTATGCGTACTTATCGTTTTATGGCCACACTGTAGAAGAAGGGAAAAAGGGTTTTATTTACATCCTTGTGGTGTCTGCTTTTATTATAAGCTTCTTTGGCGTTATTTGGGTGATTACACGGTAATTACTCGATGGTTATTCGATGGTGCGCATTTGGCGCGACAATAACCGTTCCTCAAATAAAAAAGGGCCATCGCATTTTCATGTGATGGCCTTTTAATTATGTCGGTTTTATTGTGCGACTAACTGCACGTCGGCGCTGTCTCTTAGCGCGTCTATAAAGTTTTGGTACGTTTGCTGGCCTTGGCTGTTAGCAATGCTTTGCTGAGTAGATTCCTTGACCGCTTCGTCGATACTGTCTACAGAGGCAGCATTAACCGCGTTAAGCTTTACAACACCAATGTTGCCGCTAGTTAGCGTTACCACCGATGTGTTATTGCCAGCAGTAGTATCTAGCGCAAAAATAGCATCAACCATCGCTTGCGGCATTTGTGCACCCGTTCTGGTAATGGCTTGCGTTTCTGTCCAGCTCAATGACTGCTGAGCTAATAAGTCGCTTTGATCAAGGCCGTCAAAAATTGCATTTTGAATTTCTTGAGCGTAAGCAAGTGCCTGAGTCTGCGCCTTTTCTATTTTGAGTTCAGATTCAATGCTCGCGCGTACTTCATCTAAGGCCATTGTACGTTTAGGCTTGTGATCTGCAACGCGTACTACCATCACCAGCTCGTTGGTTAGCTCTAACAATGTACTATTTACGCCTTCGTCAATTAGCTCACTGCTAAATGCGACGTCGGCTACTTGCGGATAATTAATACCTGGCGGAAGTTGACCTGCTTCAAAGAAATCAGTTTCAATAACAGGCCTGCTAACAGCATTCGCAACTGGGTCAAGCGACTCAATTTCTTCAAACGCTAAGCGGTCCATTTCTTGTTGTAAACTAAAGAATTCTTCCGTTGCCTTATCGGTAACAAGGTCGTTTTTAATCGCGGCTTGTACGTCTTCAAAAGGCGTTAGTACTGCAGGTGTTAGCTCAGTCACTTTAATAATATGTAAACCAAACTCAGTTTCAACGATGCCCGAAATTTCGCCTTCACCTGCAATCGCAAAAGCAGCGTCTTCAAACGCTGGACTGTAATCGCCAGGGTTAAGTACGTCGAGGTCGCCGCCAATTTCAGCACTCACTACATCATCAGAAAATTCTTCCGCTAGTGCGGCAAAATCTTCGCCTTGCTCTAGTTTTGCAAGCACTTCTTCAGCTTTTGCTCGCGCCTGCTCTTCATCTACAATTGTTTCAAACAATATATGTGAAATACGACGTTCTTCTTCGGTCGTATAAACCGCTTGGTTGTCTTGGTAATACTGGCGAACTTCTTCGTCAGTGACTTCAACACTTGGCATAATATCTGATACAGAAAGCGTCACATACGCCAACTTAACTTGCTCTTGTGTATCGTAGTTGGTGATGTTTTCATCATAAAACGATTGTACATCGGCTTCTTCGATTGTCACGGTATCTTGGTATTTCGCGATATCAATTTCAAGTGTTTGAGCGTCACGGGTTTGCTCTCTTAAAGCAAGTACGCGGTCGACTTGATGCTGTAGACTAAAACCCGTACCGCGTAGCGTGTTTTCAAGCTGGGTGCGCGTTAATTGCACTCTCATGTATTCAGCAAATTCACTTGGCGTAAAGCCCGCTCGTGCTAGCGTGTTGTTGTACATATCGTTGTCAAACTGGCCCACCAATTGAAACTCTGGCATACGCACAATAGCTTCTCTGATTTGCGCATCGCTTACACGTAAACCCAATTCAAGCGCTTTTTGCGAAACTAATTCCTCATTAATGAGGCGCTGTAAAATGTCACCACGAAATTGATTAATATAGCTCTCACTAGCAAACAATTGATTGATTGCATCGCCAAACTGCCCTTCTAAACGAGCACGTTCATTTTGATACGCTGTTTCTAAGGTTTGCTCTTCAATCTCAACACCATTAACAATGGCAACTGCTGTTGAATTATTGGAAGAAATGTAACTACCGACACCGGTAAAAACAAAGCTAACCACAATCAAGGCGACAATAGCAATTGCCCAAGGACCTTGAATACCCTCACGAATATTTTGTAACATCTTTAACAACAACCTTTTGTTAATCGTTTTATTATGTAGCGCTGCTTAACGCAGCTAATGAATAATCTGTATCATTTTTTGGACGCATGATTATACCTATCCTCTGTGCGTTACGCGAGTAAAAACAACAGATAAAAGCGGGTTTTGCAGATCAACAGGGTATTTTGAAAGATAGAAAAGAGAAGTAGCAAAAAATTAGATACCTAAAAAGTAGTTAAAGCACATATTAATCACACGATATCCATTTTCCTACTTACTCTTATCTACCCTTGTTTTTTGCATCGACATCAAAACAAATTTAGCGAAAGGAGCGCCTAGATGTTCTATCGAAGCTTTCTCTAATGAGCTTAAATAATCAGCCCTGTCTTCTAGCTTCA